>NZ_AQGU01000029.1:600000-815208 GCF_014905615.1 Pseudoalteromonas aliena SW19 | reverse complement strand
TATAAGGTAGTAAAGGTTAAGCACATTAAATTACTATGTAACCTAATGATAAATATAAATAATAACTTTAAAAGCAGATCAGCTTTATACTTGGTTAAGATCAGATCTTTATTAACGTTCAGATCACCTTTTTACTAAGCTGTAATTTTGAAAGTGAGTTATGCACAGCTTACTCCTTAACTTATGAACAAAAATACACCGTAAGATCAGTTTTTTACTAAGTAAATTATAAAGTTATGCACCTCCTAGTGCAGCAAACGGTAGCTTTAATTAGTATAGATCTGATCTGTAGTAAGTACAGATCAGATCTATGCTAACTCAATATGCCTTTATCCACAGGGCAACAATTTTTAAACGGTATTTGTCGTGCTTAATTTGGTAAAATAACTATTACAATGGACAAAATAACGGCTGAGTTAGTAAAAAGTCGGTTTATAGTTCGCTTGTTAGTATAATATTGATCTTAAAATATCAAAAATCAACACTACTTAGTATAAAAGTGATCTTAATAGATTATTTGAAGTCGGATCACTTTTATACTAACTTAAACATTTAACTTTTCTTTGTTTATGTGTTGTTATTAGCTGTCGCAATAAAAAATGGAAATAAGAACAATGAGCCGAAAGGTCAACATCTCGGTAGATAACTTGCCTGATACATTAAGAGGCCAAATTCACGGGGTGGAAAGTGCAATTGATAACGAAAGTTTAGCACTATTTACTGATAATAAAGATGTTCGCGTTTCTATTGAAAATGCTGCCCATGGACTACGTGCTTATTCAAATACGTTTAATCATTATGATTTATGGGGACGCTTTGTTCGCTCTGGCCATAAAAAATTGCCGCTTGAAGAAGCTCCGAAAAAAACAATCATTACCCGTAAAATATCAGAAAAGGTAGATGGTATTTTATACGATGGTGAAATTAAAATTACACCTGCCGTAGTAAGTACGCGCAAAGATGGTGAAGATGTTGAATATTTAGTTTGGCCATCAGACAGAGAAGAAAAAGTAGAACGCGCACTAATCCGTTTAGCGTCAAAAGGTAAAATAGTAAAAATTAATTTTAAGTCCGGTATTCAATATGCTGTGGTTTTTTCTATGAACGAGTTAGCGCAAGAACTTAAAGCTGTTGGGCAGTCAATGCCGTACCCAGCAATTAAAGAATCTCTTGAGGCGCTTCAAGGTTCTAAACTTTCGTTTAAATATTCTGCAACGGACACCAAAAATTCAGACATTGATGATTCCTTTTACGAATCAAACATGAACTTTTTATCGTCACTACATTTTAGTGGTAAAAAAGGTCAAGGCGGCAATGTTAAGTGTGTAGCCTGTTTAAATGCGTTTGTTCACAACATGATTGATAACCTTGAATACAAAGGATATTACTTTAACAGCGCACAAGAACTTAAACGCGGATTATCCCGTTGGATGATGCTGCGTCTATATCATCTTTGGCGTTATGCCGCACCAGGCAAAACATATCATTTTAGATTACTTTCTATTATGGAAAAGTACGGCTCTATTTATTCTACCGATAATATTACGGAAAATAAGCTAAAGGCATTACGCCGCGACATGACAACGACAATGAAAGATTTGATAGAAAAAGGTGCAATATCAGAATACAGCATAACGAATGTAAAAGATGATAAAACAGGCAATATTATTGATTACACCTATGAAATGCATCCATCTGACCAATTTTGTGACGAAATACTGACATTGAATAAGCATAATAAACGTATTGAAATTCAAGGTGGTAAACGTATCGTAGAAAACGCTGTTTTAATAGACGAAGACAAACTTGATGAGATAGTAGAGAAGTAGTAGAAAGACTATTTTTTCTTATCTAAGTACTTAACTAAAAAGGCCACATAATGTGGCCTTTTTAACATAACTATTTATCTACTTGTTCTAAGTAAAGCCTATCTACTAAAAAGTCATATTCACGTTTTCGTGGATGGCTTAGTGGTTTTTCGTAATTAGCTAATATACCTAGTTTTACATCAGGTTCTGGGTTAATTAAAATAAATGGTAATGCTGCACTAACGTGATATCTATTTTTTGCTGTATACCGCACATTAACCTGTGGGCTTACGCGAGTAGGGCGGCGTATTCTCAGTTTCTCTTTTTCTCCTAAACTAGCTACACGTACTTTTTCCTGCGCAACAAGCGATTGCCACTTTTGTTGATCTATCATTCTAGGGTTGCGGTAACTGGCTGATTTTTCGAGCATGTCCAGTGCCATTTTTTTTGTTAGCGTTTTTGTAGCGTGTTTATGCATCCAAGTAAATCTAACTGAAAAAGGTGATTCACTTTCACTATGAATTTTTCGATATGCAGCTAATGTAATTAAATTTGGTATAGCATTATGGACTGCTTCAAAACGAGCATCGTTATTATCAATAGCTAAAATACACTCTTTGAAAGTAGATTTTGCTCTATTCACCTGGGCTATTCTGTTGTTTAAAGCTTGTTTATCTGCATTTTTTATCACTAATAAACCAGGGTGTCTTTTTAAAACACGACTACTCAACCCCGCTTTTTTATAAATATCAGAAAAAGAATTTAGTATTGCTTTTTGAGCTAGTTCTCCTGAAATTTTTGTTACTAATATCGATTCAGGCACTTTTTTTTCATCTAAGCTACTAATATCAGGTAACTGATAATATTCTGCTTTGGAGAATTCACATTCTTTTAATTCTTCAATCAATCTTAGAGTTAATTCGTTCATTAAGTCAAACTGACTCCTAATTTGTACTTTGGTTACCATAAAACCTCTAAAGAACACATCTTACTATTTTTATGTTATTACATGCACTTTGCTTTGTCTAAATAAATAATAAATTTTACTCGGAGTCAAATATGTAATTATTAACGATTATGTATGATGTGTTCTTTGTTGTAGCGGTGAACAAATAAAACGGTTGAACTCCTAACTTTGTCATATATTAAAAGGCTATTAAATTAACTACGTGTAGGTGATAAAACTAAGTTTAGAAAATGAGTTAAGCGGAGTTATGTAATTTAAAGTATTTATCTAACAGTCTTATTATTTATAATTACTGACTCATATTATAATTATACCGTATTGGCGATACGGTGATCTGGCTAAAGCTTACCATGACCGCAATTACTTTTTGACTTTAGTTGCTCTTTAAAGATTATTCTAGCGGAAGGGATTTTAATTATGGCGAATTGTTAAGTAACACTATCAGTTGGAAGAGAAAACTAAATGGCGTAATCTTACCTTTAAGTTGTTGCGCTTGTGAATATAGTCCCGCATACGAGTATTTTACAAGACTATGCGTCTGAAATTTAAAGCGCAGATAAATGACTACTAAAACGCTCATATCATACATTAAGATCTGCACATAGCACTTGATAGCTATTAATCAATGAGTCGCGTAAAGTTAAGAGTACAGAACTCATTTTATAAGTATGATGTGTTCCTTCCCAAGTTGCGTATAACATCCCCTTACGTACAATTTATTCTCAATGCGTTCAAACTGTAAATAGTTGCATTTAACTCCTTGTATTTAAATGTTTTATCTTTATATAATTAAAAATAAAGTGTTTGCTATATAACCACCTTGGTTAAGTAAGATTGCTTTTATACTTATCTCATAACTAAATAATTGGTAAATAGTGAATTTAGTCCTTGAACAAAGGGTAGTGCATACGTTAATTTCTTTGTATCAGGTAATGTAGGAATGAGGAAAAGAACATGCAACCGTGGAACCCAAATAGCTGGAGAGAGCTGCCAATACTGCAGCAACCACAGTATCCAGATCAAGAAATACTAGAATCAGTAGAAAGCCAATTAAAAACGGCTCCTCCTTTAGTTTTTGCTGAAGAAACCCGAAGCTTATTCAAGCAACTTGAAGATGTGTGCGAAGGCAAAGCCTTTTTACTTCAAGGTGGTGACTGTGCCGAGTCATTTAGCGATTTTAATGCTGCTAATATACGCGATACATTTAAAACCATTTTACAAATGGCTGTTGTACTCACGTATGGTGGAAAATGCCCTGTTGTTAAAATAGCACGTATGGCTGGTCAATACGCTAAACCTCGTTCAGCGGACTTAGAAACAATTAATGGCGTGTCTTTACCATCTTATCGTGGCGATATAATTAATAATATCGAGTTTACTGAAGAAGCACGTGTACCCGATCCACAACGTTTAATGACAGCATATCATCACAGCGCTGCAACGTTAAATTTATTACGAGCGTTCGCGCAAGGTGGATTAGCCGATCTTCACCAAGTTAATCGTTGGAATATGGGTTTTGTTGCAGCAAACCCGCTTAAAGAAAAATACCAACAACTTGCAGATAAAATTCAAGATGCGCTAGAGTTTATGGAAGTCTGCGGAATTAATTCTACAATTGCGCCAAGCTTAAAAGAAACCGATTTATACACTTCTCATGAAGCTTTACTACTAGGCTATGAAGAAGCACTTACTCGTCGTGACCACTTATCGGGTGACTGGTACGATTGTTCTGCTCACTTTGTTTGGATTGGTGAACGTACTCGTCAACTAGATCATGCACATATTGAGTTTTTCAAAGGTATTAAAAACCCTATTGGTGTTAAAGTTGGTCCAGGTATGAACCCAGACGACCTAATTCGTTTAATTGATGCATTAAACCCAGATAACATTCCTGGTCGCTTGACACTTATTACACGCATGGGTGCAGATGTACTTCCTGAAAAACTTCCAGCGCTAGTAAGAAGAGTTCAGCAAGAAGGTCGGAAAGTAATTTGGAGCTCAGATCCAATGCACGGTAACACTGAAAAAGCGACATCAGGCTATAAAACACGTAACTTCGACAATATTATGCGCGAAATCAGTCAGTTTTTCGCTGTTCATAAAGCTGAAGGTTCATACGCAGGTGGTGTTCACCTTGAGATGACAGGCCAGCACGTTACAGAGTGTACAGGCGGTGCTTACGGTTTATCTGATGATGACCTAGCACAGCGGTATAAAACGCAGTGTGATCCACGTCTTAACGCCGACCAAGTATTAGAGTTAGGCTTTTTAGTGGCTGATTTACTAAAAGACGCACGTAAATAATATTTTTTATATTAAAAAAACCGCTTAGTTGCGGTTTTTTTTATGCTTAATTTAAATGACTAAGTTAGTACTTACGTCGCTCTAAGTCTGTTTCTATCAATATTTTTGCAGAAATCTCTTCAACAGAGTGATGTGTAGAATTAAAATAAGCAATTTTATGACGCTTATAAAGCATCTCAACTTCACGCACCTCAATACGGCACTGCTTAATAGACGCATATTTAGAATTAGCCATACGTCTGTGTCTAATTGCAGCCAATCTTTCAGGGTCAATTGTGAGCCCAAACAACTTATGTTTATAAGGGACTAAACATTTTGGTAAACCTTCGTTATCCAAATCTTCTTCTGTAATAGGGTAATTAGCCGCTTTAATGCCATACTGCAGTGCTAAATATAAGCTTGTTGGTGTTTTACCACTGCGACTAACACCAATTAAAATAATATCAGCCTCAGAAAAGTTTTTAATATTACCCCCATCATCATTCATAAGTGCATAGTTAACCGCATCGATTCTAAAGTCGTAACTTTTTTCATGAATAGAATGTGTTCGATGCATTTTTGGCACTGGAGCTACATTAAGCTCTTTTTCTATTTTTTCACTGTATGTAGTTAAAAAATCATAGGTAACTGCATTAGCCGATTTAATAATTTCACTCAAACTATGATTAACAAAGGTGAAAAAAACAAACGGCTTCTCGCCTGTTTTTGCAGCGGTGGCGTTAATTAACGCTTTAATCTCGTGCGCTTTTTCTTCTGTTTCTACAAAAGGAATGGTTTTATGATTAAAATCGATAGGAAACAACGATAAAGTTGCATGCCCAAAAACCTCAGAAGTAATCGCTGTTCCATCTGATATATAAAAAGCAGTTCTCATAATTAACCTTTTTATTACGTTTAATCCCTAAAATGGGTTTCTCACGGTTTACGTGAGGACTATTGCCAGTGTAGAATGTGCGTGGCCTTTATAAAAGGTTTTCTTTCTTAACTCTCACAGTTAGACCTACAATTTGTTTTTTTGGAGAAAGATCCGTGCAAGAATACGTTCTCTGGTATCAAGAGCTTGGTATGCAAGATGTTCCTCGAGTTGGCGGTAAAAACGCGTCACTTGGTGAAATGATTTCAAACCTAGCAAACGCTGGTGTACAAGTACCGGGTGGTTTTGCAACTACCGCCGATGCTTTTAATGAGTTTTTAGATCAATCAGGACTCACCGCTAAAATTCACGACATTTTAGATACTCTCGATGTTGATGATGTAAATACACTCGCTAAAGTCGGTGCCGATATCCGCCAATGGATAATCGACACACCATTCCAACCAAATCTAGATCAAGCCATTCGCGACGCATATAGCCAACTCCACGGCGATACAGCAGCAGATGTTTCATTTGCAGTACGTTCATCAGCTACTGCTGAAGATATGCCAGATGCATCATTCGCAGGCCAGCAAGAAACTTTCCTTAACGTTGTCGGTATCGATTCAGTTATGGTCGCTATTAAACACGTATTTGCTTCATTATTTAACGACCGCGCAATCTCATACCGTGTTCACCAAGGTTACGATCACCGTGGTGTAGCATTGTCTGCTGGTGTTCAACGCATGGTACGCTCTGATAAGTCAGCATCTGGCGTCATGTTTAGTATCGATACTGAATCTGGTTTTGAAGATGTTGTATTCATTACATCAAGCTATGGCTTAGGCGAAATGGTTGTACAGGGCGCTGTTAACCCTGATGAGTTTTATGTTCATAAACCAACACTCCTTAAAAATAAACCTTCAGTAGTACGTCGTAATATTGGTTCTAAAGCCATACAAATGATTTACTCAGAAGATAAAGCACACGGTAAGCAAGTAGACATCGTTGATGTTGCCCCTGAGCTTTGTAATAAATTTTCGATTACAGATGAAGAAGTGCAAGAACTTGCCAAGCAAGCTGTAATCATCGAAAAACATTACGGTCGTCCTATGGACATCGAATGGGCAAAAGACGGTAACGACGGCAAACTATATATAGTTCAAGCACGTCCAGAGACTGTACGTTCAAACGAAGATTCTAACGTAATGGAACGTTTTCAATTAAATGGCACAAGCAACGTTGTTGTTGAAGGCCGTGCAATTGGTCATAAAATTGGTAGCGGTGTTGTACGTGTTCTTGATTCAATCAAAGAAATGGATCAAGTACAAGTAGGCGACATTTTAGTAACCGATATGACCGACCCTGATTGGGAACCAATCATGAAACGTGCTGCAGCGATTGTAACAAATCGTGGTGGTCGTACGTGCCACGCGGCAATCATTGCTCGTGAACTTGGTATTCCAGCCGTTGTTGGTTGTGGTAACGCAACAGATTTAATTAAAGCGGGTCAAGAAGTCACTGTATCATGCGCCGAAGGCGATACCGGCTTTATTTACGAAGGTATTTTAGATTTTGAAATACTAACGTCGCGCGTTGATAAAATGCCAGAACTGCCAATGAAAGTTATGATGAACGTGGGTAACCCCGATCGTGCTTTTGACTTTGCACGCTTACCGCATGCGGGTGTTGGCCTTGCGCGAGTTGAATTTATTATCAACCGTATGATTGGCGTTCATCCAAAAGCATTATTAAATTTTGATGCTCAAACAGATGCATTAAAAGCAGAAATCACTGATATGATTGCCGGTTACGAATCACCAGTGGAGTTTTACATAACAAAACTGGTTGAAGGTATTTCTACTCTAGGGTGTGCTTTTGCACCAGAGCGTGTAATTGTGCGTATGTCTGATTTTAAATCAAACGAGTACGCAAACCTAGTTGGTGGCCAGCAATACGAGCCGGAAGAAGAAAACCCAATGATTGGTTTTCGTGGTGCCGCACGTTATATCTCTGAAGACTTCCGCGATTGTTTTGCACTAGAATGTGAAGCTATTAAACGTGTAAGAAACGACATGGATATGGCTAACATAGAAATCATGATCCCATTCGTACGTACCCTTGAAGAAGGTAAACGCGTAATAGAATTACTAGAAGAGCATGGCCTTAAACGCGGCGAAAATGATCTTAAAGTAATTATGATGTGTGAGCTACCTTCAAATGCATTACTTGCTGATGAATTTTTAGAAATGTTTGATGGTTTTTCTATCGGCTCTAATGATTTAACACAGTTAACACTTGGTCTTGATCGTGATTCTGGGTTAATCGCACATTTATTTGATGAGCGTGACCCTGCAATTAAAAAGCTACTTTCTATGGCAATTAAAACAGCTAAAGCAAAAGGAAAATACGTAGGTATTTGTGGCCAAGGTCCTTCAGATCACGAAGACTTTGCAGCATGGTTAGTAGAGCAGGGCATTGACTCTGTTTCACTAAATCCAGATACAGTAATAGAAACATGGTTATACCTAGCTAAAAAATTAGCAAAGTAATTAAATAGGTAAGCTATAAAAAATGCCAGCAATGTTTTGCTGGCATTTTTTTATACTCAATTAAAGTAAATTAGCGGGCTAATTTTTTATCTAAATAAGCACATGATTTAGTTAACACCTTTTGGCACAGCGATAAATAATGCCGCGCTTTAGGATAATAAGGCGAAAAACATAATAAACCGGCCATAAAAAATATAAGCGAAGGCCAAGGGCGTGTTGATCTTTGTGGATTAAAATTTGTTCATTCTAGGGGCGATTAAATCGCGGCGCGAGGTTTGTAACCTAGCGGGCTAAGTAAAAACCGAGCAACAAAGAGTTAATCGTCCCTAGAAAGAACCCATTGGGCAGCGCATGTTTGGTATTTATGCTGCGTTATCGCCTATTTATGGGGAGTAACCACACTACATAGGCTCTGCCTTGCCTAAAAACCAAACATACTGCTGCAAATTCAACAACCAAAGGTCAACACGCCCTAGCTACAACCGCAAAAAATAGCCCTAGCAAAATAAATAACACGCCACTGATCTGTAATAGTAATTTTTTCATATAACACACCTAATTACTCGTTATCTTGAGTATAATTTAAGCTGCATTAAAATCGACTAAAAGAGTGTTACAAACTGTAAAATCTTCAATTTCTATTCGCCATCATCATGATATAATTAGTCAAATGCCCTAAAATATCGCCGTCATGATAGCAACAATTACACAGCAAGATGCCGCGACAGAACTTGTCGAAAACTACCTAAGTACCATTGCAAATCAAGGTTTTACTGGAGATACCGACGCAAGTTATGCGACGCGTATTACCGCATCAACCGATAACAGTGTGTACCAGGAAATACCGCAAGGTGTTATTTTTCCAAAAAATGAAAAAGATATTCAGCTCGCATTGCAAACTGCATCTCGCGACCCATTTTTATCATTAACTTTTGGTCCTCGAGGCGGTGGAACAGGCACTAATGGTCAATCGTTAACACCTGGTATTGTTGTAGATTTGTCACGCTATATGCGCGAAATCCTTGAAATAAATGTTGATGAAGGTTGGGTACGCGTTCAAACCGGCGTCATAAAAGACCAACTTAATGATTTTTTAAAGCCTTATGGCTTTTTCTTCTCACCTGATTTATCTACCAGTAACAGGGCAACTATTGGTGGCATGATAAGTACTGACGCTTCGGGGCAAGGTTCGTTAGTTTACGGAAAAACAAGTGACCATGTTTTAGGGCTTACAACTTATTTAGTTGATGGCACACCTATGTGCACCTCCCCAATAGATATCGACAAAGCACAAATTATAGCTAATCAAGACTCACTAATTGGTAATTTATATAAAACAGTTTTAGATATTTCGATTAATGAACGTGATGCTATTTTAGCTAAGTTTCCACGGTTAAATCGCTTTTTAACTGGGTACGACCTAGAGCATGTGGTAAGTGATGACTTACTTACTTTTGACATGAGCCGCTTAATAACGGGTTCAGAAGGGTCATTAGGCATAGTTACAGAAGCTAAATTAAACCTCACACCTATTGCTGAATTTAAAACCCTTATAAATATCAAGTATGATAGTTTCGACTCAGCATTACGCCATTCACCATTTTTAGTCGATGCACGCGCAACATCGGTAGAAACCGTTGATAGCAAAGTTTTAAACTTAGCGCGTGAAGATATCATCTGGAATTTAGTATCGGACTTAATAACCGATGTACCAAATAAAGATATGCAAGGCCTGAACATGGTCGAGTTTAATGCAGTATCGAACGATGATATAAAAGACAAAGTGGACACGCTTTGTAAGCTTCTAGACGAATGCGTAGCAAATCAAACTAATGGCGTTATTGGTTATCAGTTAACTAGTGATAAAAGCGATATACTAAAAATTTACGCAATGCGTAAAAAATCAGTGGGTTTATTAGGTAATGTAAAAGGCAGTCAAAAACCACTCGCTTTTGCAGAAGATACCGCTGTACCACCTGAAAACTTAGCCGATTACATTGTCGAATTTAGAGCATTACTCGACAGCCACAATTTACAATATGGTATGTTTGGTCATGTTGATGCGGGCGTTTTACACGTACGTCCGGCACTTGATATGTGTGACCCAGAGCAAGAAAAACTACTTAGAACTATCTCCGATCAGGTCGTAAAATTAACTGCTAAATACGGCGGTTTAATGTGGGGTGAACACGGTAAAGGTTACCGAAGCGAATATAGTTCTGAATTTTTTGGTGAGCATTTATATACACAACTTCGTAAAATAAAAACAGCTTTCGACCCTAACAATCGCATTAACCCTGGTAAAATATGCACCCCTATCGATAGTGAAGACTCACTAGTTAGTGTAGATGGACAAAAGAGATCGCACTTCGATAAGCAAATATCAATAGAAGTTAAAACTAGTTTTAACAATGCAATGACCTGTAATGGTAATGGCATATGCTTTAATTACGATGAAAACTCACCTATGTGTCCATCGTATAAAGTGACTGGCGATCGTCGTAATTCACCAAAAGGACGTGCAAGTTTAATGCGCGAATGGTTACGCCTTCAAGAGTCAAAAGATGTAGATTTACTAGAAGTAGAAAAACAGCTTAACAAGGGTGAAGTAATTACCTGGTGGGAACGTTTTGTTCACAGCCGCGAAAAACGAAAAGGTATTTACGACTTTTCACACGAAGTAAAAGCGTCAATGGATGAGTGTTTAGCATGTAAAGCATGTACAACTGCCTGCCCAATAAAAGTAGATGTACCCACTTTTCGTTCGCGCTTTTTAAATTATTATCATAGTTATTATGCGCGCCCGCTAAAAGATTACCTTGTTGGCAATATAGAAAACAGCGCGCCATTAATGGCAAAGTTCGCTAAAGTAGTAAACCCAATTGTTAAAACATCATTAGTAAGCAATGTTATTAAAAAAACGGTTGGTTATGTTGATACACCACAGTTAAGCATTCCTGCACTTTCAAAACGTATTACTAAAGCACAAAAATTCGATTTTGATTTATTAAATAAATTAAATGCAGAGCAACAAAGTGAATATGTATTAATAGTACAAGACCCATTTACGAGTTTTTACGAAGCCGAACTAGTAGAAAGTTTTATTACTTTAATAACCCAGCTTGGCAAAAAGCCAATGCTATTACCATTTAAACCAAATGGTAAACCTCAGCACGTAAAAGGTTTTTTACATGAGTTTAAAGTAACAGCAAAAAATGCTGCTGAGTTTTTAAATAAATTAAATGATATAAATGCGCCCTTAGTCGGTTTAGATGCGTCTCTCGTTATGTGTTATCGCGATGAATATAATACAATTTTAGAAAATAACCGTGGTGAATTTAACGTGCAACTTGCACATGAGTGGTTAGAAACACAATCGTTTAAATTACTAAGCGCAAAGCAAAATACAGACACCGAATTTACATTATTGAGTCACTGTACTGAAACAACTGCACTGCCAAAAGCCGCAAATGTATGGCAAACAATTTTTAATGATATTGGTTTAACATTAAAAACAACAAATACAGGTTGTTGTGGAATGGCGGGAACTTATGGCCACGAAGCTCAAAATCAAGATAACTCACGTGCGCTTTACGAAATGAGTTGGAAACCAATTGTAGATAAAAATAAACCAGAGCAACTTTTATCTACCGGCTTTTCGTGTCGTAGCCAAGTTAAACGCTTTGAAAAGTTTAAACCAAAACACCCGATTGAATTACTAGCTCAAGCTTTAAAATAACTTTATAAAATAAGAGTACTTAAATAGATTTATTAAATTAGTTCTTAACCAAAAAAGGTGTAACAATTAACTTCATCAATGATGAAAGTAATCGTTACGCCTTTTTTAAATCTTTTATTTTAATTATCTAATTTAAATAACTGTTTTAAAAACTACTTTTTAGCAAAACTATCAGCAATAGGTTTAGTGCTAATGCCATGTATAAATACACTAAACAAAATAGTCGTCATTGCTATCGTCGCAATTTGATATTTATTTTCTATTTGTGTGTCTATCACCATCAAGGTAAAAACAATGGAAGCTAATCCTCTTGGCCCAAACCACGCAAATGTAAAACGCTCTTTAATATTCAGCACTGTAAATTGCAGAGACAACATAACCGGAATTATTCTAATTAATGTTGTGCTCAATAAAGCGTAAATTATTATTTCAGTATTTAATTTAGGAATAACTAAATAAGCACAAACAAACCCGAACAAGCACCAAATCATTAACGATGTAAAATCTGCGATGTGCTCTGAGTCTTCAATTAATTCTGTTCTAACTTCTTCGGTCGAAAACTTATCAAATAATAAGCCTGTAATAAACACCGCAATAAATCCACTGCCATGAAAATACTGAGTGACAGAAAACACCGCCATAGCAAAACCGAGTAATAAAAATGGACTGGTATTTTGTGCAAAGTAATGATGTTTCATTGCAAAGTTTAAACTCGGTATAAAAACAGCAATACTTGTAATAGCTATTAATAAAGCCAAGCCAAGCTCTCGGCCAAACACACTTAATGTTTGTGTTGCGGTAATAGCTGAGTCAGGATTTTTAGCGAGTAATATAAATATTAAAAATATGGGTACGCATAATCCATCGTTCAAACCACTTTCAGTATTTATTCCTTCGCGTATTTTTTCAGGCACTTGTGTACTTGCTAGTAACCCTTTACTTAATGCCGCATCGGTAGGTGTTAAAATAATAGCGAGCAACGCTGCTTGAATAAGTGAAAGCTCAGCAAAGAAAAATAAAGCAACAGCAATACCAAGTAACAAAGTTAAGGGTAGGGCAACAAACAACAGTAAACTAGGATACTGAAAACTATGCCTTAATACACTCAACTTTGATTTAGCTGCATCAGAAAATAAAAAAATACTTAGCGTAAGCTCTATAAATGGTAATAAAAGATCAACGCCTTCTTTTATTTTATGCCCTTCGTTGGGTAGCATTAAAGCTAAACATATTCCGCCAACAACAAAAAACATCGGTCCCGTTACTTCGGTTTTTTCTAACTGACGAAGTGTTAAAGAATAAATTAAAAATAGTCCGCCTATAAATGCTATTACTAAATACTCCATTAAATTTTCCTTTTAAGTCCTGACTTTGCTCGCTCTTTAATATTTGTTTGAATATAAATTTGATCGGTAGTCGCAATTTTAGAATGACCTAAATCTTCTGATAAATGTTTAAGTGGTCTAGTTTGCGCATCATGTGTGGCACCAGTATGACGAAGCCAATGTGCAGTTGCAGCGCCAAGTTGTTCAGCATCATCTTTAAAACCATCATCAAGTAATGATTGCTGTGCATAATCAAAACTTTGCTGAACCAAACGCCTAATTTGCCTAACGGTCATACCACCTTGACCGCGAATTTTATGAACCAGAGGATCTGATTCGTCAACACGAGGAAGGGCAGGTAAACCTCGGTATAATCTATAACGCTTTAAATATTCAACAAAATCATCACTTAAGGTTACATCTCGTAATTTATTACCTTTGCCCATAATACGTAAAAACCAGAAACCATCATTATCTTGCCAAAAATGAGACATCACCGGCGACCATTGCGGGCGCTCAGATAATTCTGAAATTCGTAAATAAAGGCCTTTTAAACAGGCAAGCGTAAATAAGTTTCGTTCTAAATCTGGTTTATGCTCACATAGATCACGCGTTACGCCAAAAACATATTCCCATTGTATATCGCTCAATGTATCTGGAATTTGAATTTGAGATTGAACAACTAAGTACGGGCTATTTTTTTTAACAACAGGGACAAAGTTAGCAAATGTTTTTTCTTCCAATAAGGCAAACTTATAAAACACATTTAGAGCAGTAAACATAGACGATAAAGTTTGTTGGCTAGCAATGGATTCTTTAAGCATGAAAGGGCGCCAATTTTGATTTAAGCGACGAATTCCTTGCTCATCTTTATAGCGCCATTGCACTGAAGTGGCAGCCCATGCTTTATCGGGTTCGACCATAAAATCAACGTAAGCTTCAATATCTTCACGTTTTAAATTAAATACTGATTTTTTTGCTATTAACCACGACCATAAATAAAAACGTTCAAGCTCATTTCGAAAACGACTATAAGTGGCTTCTGATTTTCGACCATAAACATATAAAAATTGATACAAGAATGTCAGATCGATCTTAGATTCAGTTACAGTCAAGCCAACTTGCTGTATAAAGGATGCAAGTTCTGGGTATTCTGAATTTAGAGTGCCGTCATCTAGATGGGCAATTTGATATCTTAATTGTTTTAACGTATCAACCAAAGCAACAAGCATAATATATAAATGTTCAATTAAATAATAGACTTACAGAATAACGTTAAAGTCCGATACTGTCTAGTATTGGACATAGTGAAATTCTAATTATTTTAATACCGTGATTATTCTATGGTTGTTGGTTGCTATATCTTATTAAGGAAAACATTATGAAAACACTAATTATACTAAGCGTACTTGCTTTAACTGTTGCGTTAACTGGTTGTGCGACTACAGGTAGTGCATCACCAAGCGAAAAACGGTCACTTGTACAAAGTATGAAAGCAAACACGTTAGATAAATTATACGCTGAAAAACCTGATGTAAAAAAACAAATTGCTAATTCTGCTGGTTTCGCCGTTTTTGATAACGCTAACGTAAATGTGGTTTTAGCTAGTTTTGGTGGCGGTTATGGCGTAGTTAAAAATAACCTTACGGGTAAATCGACTTATATGAATATGGGCGAAGCCGGTTTAGGGCTTGGTTTAGGTGTTAAAGATTTTAATGTTGTAATGGTTTTTCATAACCAAGCTGCATTAAATAGATTTATTGAACATGGTTGGGCATTTGGCGGAAACGCTGATGCTGCAGCTAAATATGGTGATAAAGGTGGCGCTGTAGTTGCCGAAGCTATTGCAGATCAGGTTACTGTATATTCTGTAACCGAAAATGGCCTTGCACTACAAGCTGTATTAAAAGGTACTAAGTTTTGGGTTGATTCAGAGCTTAATTAACCACCAAATTACTCTCCTAAAAGCGAGCTGGTTTGTATAATCACGCTCGCTTTATTAAAAGCCACACCATTTAACATAACGTAATTTATGGGCTGCGTCTTAGTATTTTACCTAGACAGAAAAAATATACTTTTGGTAAGTTACTTTCTGAAACATATTTGTTATTTGCGTATTGAAACTAAAAATGGGAAAATTATGAAGATGTCTAAATTATAGATATAAAAACAGTATGTGTTTTAGAAAAATAAAATTTAGTGATTTTAATCATTACTTACTAACAAGGAAATAGTTGTGTTATTTGAATGGGATGATAATAAAAATAGTAAAAATATAGATAAGCATGGTATCGATTTCAATGATGCTGTGACTATATTTGATGATGATGAAAGAATTGAAGCTATAGATGACCGTAATGATTATGGTGAAGAGCGGATACAAGTTATTGGAGAAGCTAAGCCCGGTGTTTTAATGGTTGTCTATACATGGAGAAAAAGCGGCACTTCAAGACGAATGATTTCTGCTAGAACTGCCAGTCAAAAAGAACGTGTTGTCTATCAAAGTATGAAAGCGAGATAAATTTATGTCAGAAACTCATATTAAAAGAAACAAAGATGACTCTGTAGATGGAAAGACTGACTACGAGCGCCTAAAAAAAATGACTGAAGGTGAGATCGAGGAAAATGCAAAAGATGATCCCGATGCTCCACTCTTAACAGATGAAGAACTGAAAAAATTCAAGAAAGTTAAAAAATCAAAGGATTGATAATGGAAAATAAAATTACTAAAAATTATATCAAGGGCAATAAATCTACGGGCAAGACTAACTGGTCAACTGTAGTAGTAAGTTCTAACGAGCCGAAAATAGATGAGGAAAACCCCGAATTAGTTGGTAAAAAACAGTTTAAGAAAGTAATAAAAAATAAATAAAGAGCGCTTTCTGAAAGCGCTTAATTTGTACAACGGTTATCATTTCGACAATTTTATTTCTAAACTAATACACTGAAATAAAAGGGCTTTCTGCCCTTTTATTATTAATAGCAGACCGTAATTTATGGGGTTATAGTTCATATTTTATATCCACCTCAATTTGCTATAGAACAATAATTCTAAAGTTTTCATTCAGTGTAAATTACCAATACTATTTAATATCAAACTTTAAGTTATTTAATTTCTTGTCAAACGCGCCTCAGCCAATTTTTCAGTTTCACTAAAAACGGTATTCCAATATTTAATGCGCGTATCTGCATCAAGATCGGTAAAGTCATTTCTATCTGGAATTTTTCCGTAAGGTAAGCTCGCTACAAATTCTTTTGATGGAGTGATCATCACTACGTTATCGTAATTAAGTGGTGATACTTTACGTTTTAAATTTTTATCGAACCACCCTGCTTTTGGCTCGCTATTAAAATGCGGATATAAAATAAGTCCTGGGTTATTAATTTTTAAATCAAAGTGGTAGTCAATTATTCCGCCATCGCGATACATACCTTGCGGCGAGCCTGCAATATTTTTTATGCCTTGCATAACAAGTGGTATTGAACCCGATGCAAGTAACGCGTCTTTTAAATTATTTTGAGTAAGCGCTTTGTTTTGCGTTTTAAAATTGTAGCTGTCGGTAATTGATAAGTCACTTGTTGCTGGGCCAAATATAAAACGCTCATACTGTGAGCCTAATAATTTTCGGTTAACGCGGTTTAACATATAACTTTTTGATAAACCCAGTAACTGTATTAATTTATTTTCGCTGGCTATGAATCCATTCGATTTTGCTACAATAAAGTGCGCTTTAAATATTGGGTTATTTATAATTTCGGTGACGCCGTTATCGCCAAAAACATCTTCAAGTAATGCGCGCGCTTTTATTGTTATTTCACTTGGTGTTGGTTTATTACTTGAGTACCTAGTTTGCGAATACGATTTTGCTAAGCGCTCAATGGCAGCAACGGGATCGTTTTGTGCAAAACACGCAGAGCGAAAAGCGCCGGCAGATGAGCCAATTAAATTAAGTGGTTGGGTGCGGTTTTTAAAAAATTCACCAAAAATATATTTATCTAAGCCAAATAATGTAAACCATTTAGGCCCACCACTTGCCCCTAAGAATGAGGTAAATAGCTCAGGTTTAAAGCCCTGTTCGTTAATAATTTTAGTCGCTGTTTTCCCTGCGTTAATCTCGATCATCTAAAAAATTGTGCCTTAAATTTTAGTTTCTTCAGTTATTTTCACAATACTGAAAGTGAATATTTATGCAAAATAAAAAGCGGCTTTATGTTGCCATAAAACCGCTTTTTATAGTTAAGTGTGCTTGAGTTAGTCCCAAATGCCGTCTTCGCATTTGCCCTGTACTTTTACATCTTTTACTTTAAATTCGGGCTCTAAACCTTTGTCTCTTTGTGCGTGGTAATCGCTCGTGACAGACAAAATAGTCGGCGTTAACAGTATAATAGCGATAACGTTAACCACTGTCATTAACCCTAAGGCAATATCGGCTAAATCCCAGACTTCTTTTAAAGTGGCCGATGCGCCCCACAACATCATTGATAAATAAAGCAAAGTGTAAATGCCGCGCCCTACTTTGTTGTCGAGCTTAAATAAGTGCAAGTTGCTCTCTGCATAAGCGTAGTTTGCCACCACCGATGTAAAAGCAAACAAGGTAATAGCGGCTGCGACAAAATAAACACCACCTTGTGCTAAATGAGCGGTCATCGCGCTTTGTGTTAAACGAATGCCTTCCATTTCACCGCTAATGTCTATATCGGCCAATAGAATGATCACAGCGGTACAGCTACACAGTACGATTGTATCGAAAAATACGCCTAGCATTTGTATGTAACCTTGCGTAACAGGGTGATTAGGAATTGGGCTGGCACTTGCTGAAGCATGCGGAACACTGCCTGCACCGGCCTCATTAGAATATAAACCACGTTGAATACCGTTTTTAATGGCTGCGCCCATTGCACCGGCGCCTGCTTCTTGTAAACCAAACGCCGATAAAAATATATCTTTAAGCATCGCGGGTACTTGCGTGAAATTTATAATAGTAATAATTACGGCAGCAAGTACAAACACAATGCCCATTATTGGCACAACACGCTCTGCAAATCGGGCAATTGCTTTAAAGCCACCGAGTATAATTGAGCCTGCTAGTACGGTAATAACTAGGCCTGAATAAAATGTAGGAACTTCAAACGCGTAATTAAGTGCGTCGGTAATTGTGTTAGTTTGCATTGCGCTAAACGTAAAGCCGTAACCTAAAAACAAACACGCGGCAAACACAATTGCGAATGCTCGGCTACCCAAACCTTGTTGAATATAATATGCAGGGCCGCCTCTAAACTCGCCGCCACTATCGCGCACTTTATATACTTGACCAAGTACGCTTTCAGCAAAGCCTGTAGCCATACCCAATATGGCTATTACCCACATCCAAAATATAGCTCCGCTGCCACCAAGTGAAATTGCCACTGCCACACCGGCTAAATTACCTGTGCCTACACGTGCGCAAAGCCCTGTACACAATGCTTGAAATGATGAAATGTCGTCTTTTTTACATTTGCTACTGCCTTTTAAAAGGCTAAACATATGTTTAAATTTAAGTATTTGAATTGCTTTTAGTCGTACTGAAAACCATATTCCTGTAAACAAGAGTATATAAATAAGTACCTGACCTTCTCCCCACAAAAGGTTGTTTACGCTTTTGACGACGGTATCGAACATTGCTAATTCCTTCTTATATTTTTTATATTAGTATCCGGTTGCGGATATAACGGCTTTTGCTTACGACATCGACTTAAATTTTATACTAATAAGGCAGCCATACTTTTTGCTGCCTTAAAACTATACATTATTTGTTTTGCAAATGAACTCCTGCAATCATGCATCTAACTGATCCACCAGCCGACTCAATGGTAGGAATCGGTAACGGTACAAGCTTAGCCGTTTTTTGTATGGCTGCTATTTGTGCTGTTGTGAGCGCATTAAATGCTGTTTGCGATAACGCTAAAATACGGCCATTGTTACCTTGTAACTCTATGGCGTTACCACAAAATTGATTAATTTGATCGAGTGATAAATCAATTACTTCGTGATGGCTTTGTAAAAAATGAGTAACTAGCGCTTTACGCTCCTCACTTGGCACCATGTTTAAGCCAACCATTACAAACTCAGTTGCAACGCACATTAATACATTAGTGTGATAAACCGCAGTGCCTTGTTCATCATATGCATTAAATATAACGGGTTTTAATGCGAGAAAATTACAAACTGTATTAACAACCGATTGAGTTGTTCTTTTAGATTTTGCTGCATAAGCCAGTTTATGTTGATGATCGAGAACCAGTGAGCCCGTGCCTTCTAGGAATGAATTTTCTTTCACCAAATGCGCATAATCAGTCACAACCGTCACTTTATAGTGATCCGTTAAAAAATCAATAATATCTTTTCGATATTCTAACCTTCTGTTTTCTACAAACATTGGGTAGATTATTAATTCCCCACTTTGATGAGTAGAAAACCAGTTATTTGGAAACACAGAGTCGGGAGTCTGTGTTTGCTCATCTTCAAAAAGGTGAACTTTTACCCCTTCATTTTTTAATAATTTTACTGCATTTGTGACTTCGCTATATGCTTGTTCACTTTGATTTGGTGCTAAGCATTCACTTTGAAATGCATTGTCGAGCATTGTTTGTGGGTTAGACGTAAAGTGATGCGGACGTACCATAACAACCGCACTCGGTGCTTGATTTACGTGGCTCATGCTACGTGCTCTTGTGCTGATGTTTGCTCTGTATTAAGTACCGAAAACAAGTTGCGCGGATCGGCTTGCTGTGTAATTAAATCGAGCAATGTAAATTCACCGCTTTTAATAAGTTGATCGCGTATAAATACAAGCGCTGTAAAATCTTCGCTCGCAAAGCCTACACCATCAAAAATAGTTAATTCGTCTTGGCTAGTACGGCCAAGCGATTGCTTATTAACGACTTTATGAAACTCAGTTACAACAAAGCTTTCACTCATTTGCTGTATTTCGCCCTCAATTCGAGTTTGTGGCTCGTACTCTACAAATACATTAGCGCGCTCGAGTAATTTAGTATCTAACTCTGTTTTACCTGGGCAATCGCCGCCTATGGCATTAATGTGCACACCTTGTGGGATCATCTCGTTTGTTAAAATTGTAGCATTGGTTTTATCGGCGGTGCAGGTTGTAATAACGTGCGCACCTTGCACAGCTTCCTGTACGCTATTACAAATAGTTACGTTTAACCCGTAAGCACTTAAATTAGTAAATGCTTTTTTAGACGCGTTTGCATCTATATCGTATAAACGAATATGTGTTATGCCCAATACAGCTTTAAATGCCAGTGCCTGAAACTCAGACTGTGCCCCATTACCAATTAATGTAAGTGTTGTTGAGTTTTTTGGTGCTAAATACTTAGCCACCAGCGCCGATGTAGCCGCTGTACGTAGCGCTGTTAGTAGGCACATTTCGCTGATCATTACCGGATAACCACTATCTACATCGGCTAAAATACCAAATGCAGCGACTGTTTGAAGTTCTCGAAAGGTGTTTTTTGGGTGACCATTTACATATTTACAGCTGAACATTTGGCCATCACTCACTGGCATTAGCTCTATTACACCCTCTGGTGAGTGTGCTGCATAGCGAGGTGACTTATCAAACTCAGTCCAACGGGCAAAGTCGGTTTCTAATTTATGTGTTAGCTCTAACAAAACGTTTTCGATACCTAAGCTATTTATAAGCTTAGCCATTGCCTGAACGCTAACAAACGGAACGCCTTGTTTTGGCTGTGCTATAAAATGACTCATGTTGAAACCTCTTAAATAAATGTATTAGTTAATTTAAAACAAGTTTAGCGAGGCCGCATGCTATTTAATATGGCAATTAGTTATACAAATTTTATTAATTTTTATCACTTTGCTATGCAGGTATATACAAATTGTGTATTTTAGTAGGCCATGCTCTAAAAGGTTTGATTTATGACTCCTTATATTTACGATTCCCTTGATAACGCTTTAATTGCTGAATTACGAAAAGACGGTCGCGCCTCTATCTCTGCTTTAGCAAGTTCTTTAAATGTGTCACGCGGGACAGTGCAAAATAGATTAGATCGATTAGTGAGCTCAGGCGCTATTTTAGGGTTTACCATAAGAGTGCATGAACACATAGAAACCGAAGCCGTTCGTGCAATTATGATGGTGGAAGTGATTGGTAAATCAACTTCTCAAGTTATTAAAACTATGCGTGGTATACCCGAACTTACAAAATTGCACACTACCAATGGTGCTTGGGATTTGGTAGCAGAGATACAGGCCGCGAATTTAAGTGAGTTTGATGGAGTGCTTAGGCAAGTACGTGAAATAGACGGTATTTTAAATAGTGAAACAAGCATATTGCTTTCATCAACTTAAGTTATTTTTAATATTTCAATTTAAAAACTTTTGAATTAATAATACTGCAACTTCAAGTTCCAGTATTATTCATGATCTAGGTATCCGATTTGCTTAATTATAACAATATTCGCTTACCGCATAGTCGTGTGTGCTAGTACTCGCATTTAGGCTTTGTTGTACTAAATAGCTTCTGCCCGCTTCAAGGCCTAATTTATGATCAAAACGTAAATCGTTATTCGAGCTGCCTAATAATTTGCTGTGTAGTTTTTCATTTGCAAAAATTTGTATTATTTCTACATCATCCGGTGGACTTGCAATAAACTCAAGCTCATCTAAGTAAGCTTGTTCGTGCTGTATTAAGTAGTCTAATGTTTTTGGACAATAACCTGCTGCAGAGGCAAGCAATCTTAGTTTTTGAACCCACGCAGATTGCGCTTGAAAATTAGCATCAACCGTTCTTATTACCACAATCTTACGAGCACCTCTGTTATAAGCTTCTCGTACTGGCAATGGCGCAGCTAAGCCACCATCAAGATAGAAATCGCTTTGAGTTTGTTCTTCGACTAAGTGGGTTTCGTTCGCTGCTTTTGCATTTAACCAAGGTGTTAACTTTACACCTTGTTTGTATAAAAATGGCAGTGCGCTAGAAGCCTTTAACAAATCACGCCATTGACCACTCTCACCTGTTGGCGATAAGTAATAAGCTTTTCTGTCTCGTGCATTTGTTGCTGTTATAAGTAGTTCACGCTCACCTAAACTGATTTTAGCCGTTTTAAAATCTATGGCTCTGTTTACCTCGGTGGTTTTGTCAAAGTACCAATCTAAATCGACGATGTGTTTCCCAACCAAGCCACGGCCTAATTGGAAAAAGCGTTTATTACGAGATAGTCCCCTAATTAAACGTTTAGCATAGCCTTTTTGACGCGCTAAGTAGCTGGTTAAATTTTGTGAGCCTGCTGAGGTACCAATAAATAAATCAAATGGGTCGTACTCTTGCTCTAACCACGCATCAAGTACGCCAGCTGTGAAGATCCCTCGCTGCCCGCCACCTTCAGCAATCAGAGCAACTTTTGGCTGCGCTGTTTTGTTAACTGAATTAGCTGTTGCGGTGTTTAGAGAGTTCACGGTGTACCTGCCTTTAATTTTATGATGTCTGGTTTAATAGCTACATTATAAAAAACAAAAGTGATATCTTAAAATTGATTGTTTAAATCAGTTCGATTGAAAAAACAGAACGGTATATAAAGCAAAATATGTACTAAAAATAGCAATCAAATTTACTTTGAATATTTAAATAACAAATACAGACATCACTTAAAGTTAATAAAATGAGTTAAAAAGTTTAACTTTTGATGATGTCTGTATGTTAACAAGCCCAGAGTTTACGCTTGCTTAACTAACTATATTTTAGTGCTTTATTTCCATTAAAATTTCGAGTGCACGGTGGCGTTTTTCACTATCAAATACGTCGTTAGTAAATATAAACTCATCAACTTCTAGCTGTTTCGCTATCATCTCTAACTTGTGTTTAATACTTACATGTCCGCCTACTACGCTTAGACTTAAAAAGTTCTCTACATGAGCGCGTTCTTGTTCGCTCCACAACCCGTCCATACTCTCAACAGGTGGTTTTAGCCACAGCTCGTTACCGCGTATAAGTTCGAGCACACGTTGCTTAGAAGTAGTCGACAAGTATTGCGCTTCATCGTCGGTGTCTGCTGCCACTAAAGGCAGTGCAAGCATGACGTATGGCTTATTAAGTACGCTTGATGCTTTAAATTCGCGCTTATACAACGCTATTGCATCGTGCACAAAGCGCGGTGCAAAATGCCCAGCAAATACATACGGTAATCCTTTTTGCGCCGCTAACTCCGCGCTAAATAAACTCGAGCCTAATAACCAAATAGGAACATTTGTGTTCTCACCTGGTATAGCACGTATAGGATGCGTACCGTTGTAAGGACCTAACAATGTTTGCAGCTCAGTTACTTCACCTGGGAAGTTTTCTGCGCGGCTCATATCGTTATTTAGCGCACGACTCGTTACTTGGTCGCTGCCTGGTGCTCGCCCTAGTCCTAAATCTATTCGCCCAGGATATAAGCTCTCTAATGTACCAAATTGTTCAGCAACAACTAATGGGGAGTGGTTTGGCAGCATTATACCACCTGATCCAACGCGTATCTTTTTGGTATTACCCGCTATGTGACCAACCAAAATAGAAGTGGCCGCACAAATTATACCTGGCATATTATGATGCTCAGCAAGCCAAAAACGGTTAAAGCCAAGCTCATCAGCACGTTGGGCGTATTTAGTACTTTTATGAAGAGTGTTAGTAACGCTGTCCCCTTTGATCATGGGGGCAAGTTCTAATAACGAAAAAGGAATGGAATTTAACAAAATAGCAGCTCCTAAAAATGCATGCTAATAATGGATTACATCATTAACATAAAACACTTAAATGGGTTTGCAATTAGCTCAATTCAAGTTACGCAGAGGTATTAAAGCAAAATAGGTATATGTTATTTTGCTCTAAGGTATTCAGGCAAGCTGTGCATCACGTTGGCGCTGCTTTTTATAGCCTTCTGAATCCACGCCTTTTTTCCAATATCCTGAGGAAACAATATTACCGCGCGGTATATTAAATTGCTCTATTAACAATGCTTTTGTTTTGCGGACAAGCCCAGCCTCTAATGCCATAAATACAATGGGAGGCTCTACTGTAATGTGCAAACTTTTAAGTGCGCTTAGCATTACTGTATCAGCACTATCGGTGATTACCCAGTTTATGTCGCGATTTGTTTCTAAATCAATAATATCTTGCTCAGTAGGCGCATGTAAAAAAGCATCAATTTTTGAAGTTAAAGGTAATTGCTGCACATACCCTTTTATTGCATTTACCGATGTTAAATCGCCTAGTAATACATAATGCGAATGATCATAATTATCTAGCTTTTTAGGGCCTGGCCCTGCAATACCTAGCTCGTCGCCTACTTTTGCAATTTTAGCCCAGTCAGTTGCAGGGCCTTGGTGCATATTTATAACAAAATCAAGTGTTAGCGCACCTGTTTGTGCATCTACATGCCTTATTGTATATGACCGTACACAGGCTGTTTTTAAGTTAAAATCCACTTCACCATTTTTTGGGAACAGTACTTTTACATAGTTACCAATATACTCTGAGGTTAAGTCTTTAAAATCATCAGAGCCTACTACAATACGTTGTAGGTGAGGTGTAATTTGCTCTGTACTTAATACGTTGGCTTTACGAACCTGTTTACTCATGTATTACCTCGTTTTACATTAATAATTGGCTGCTATAGAAGCAGGCATTGCACAACGCCCCATTGGTTGATAAAATCAACTATAACAAGTTAATTGACTTTGTCAACTATATTGAGAGTTCTATGAATACGCCTTTATCAAATACGCTGTTTGAATTAATGCAAAATTACCGTGTAACAATTCGCGAAGCAATTAACGCAGGCGAACTTGGTATTAATGCTATGCACGTACGCTGCATACATATTATCGCAAACGTAAATAACTGTACGGCTAACGATATTGTTACTAAAACGCAGCGCGATAAAGCGCAAATAGCACGTTTAGTGAAAGAGCTTACTGGCTTAAATTTAATTAATAAACAGGCGAGCGAGCACGATAAACGCTGTTTTATTTTGTCGCTTACAGAGCAAGGTAAAGTTCTTTTTGATAAGTTATTAGCCTCAGAGCAAAAAATAAATAATCAAATGTGTAAAAACTTAAATCCTCAACAAATCAAAGACTTTTTAGATACCGCACAACAAATGATCAAAAATATGGATTGATCAGCCATACATTTCTTGGCATAACTTACACAAAACGCATATACTGTACACTTATACAGTATATGCGTTTTAGGTTGAGTTATGTTTGTCATTCCCATTTATATAGAAGCAGGCGTGTGCGGTTTTGAATCCCCTGCTGCACAGTATTCTGTGCATGGTGTATCGCTTGATCAACTGTTAATAAAACATCCCGATGCAACCTTTATAGGTATAGCATCGGGATGTTCTATGCAAGAAGTGGGTATTTTTGAAGGCGATTTACTGGTAGTCGACCGCGCAGAGCAAGCTAAAGATGGCGATGTAATTGTTGCTAATTTAAACGGTTTATTTGTGTGTAAGCTGCTTGATAAGACAAATGCACGGCTTTTATCGGCATCACCTTTGTATCAACCAGTACAAATAACACCCACTGACGAGTTTCAATTAGAAGGAGTGGTTAGTTTATCAATAAGAATGCACCGCCAAAACTCTGAACTACTGTCATGTATGCTTTAGTTGATGCCGTGTCGTTTTATGCCAGTGCTGAAAAAGTATTCGATCCTGCAATTCGTTCAAAACCAGTGGTTGTGCTTACTAATAACGATGGTTGCGTGTGTGCAATGTGCCCTATTGCACGGCATTTAAATATTCCTAAATTTGGCCCGTACTTTAAAGTTAAGCATTTACTTGAGCAAAACAACGTTGTTATTCGCTCTAGCAATTACGCGCTTTATGCTGATTTAAGCGACAAGATGATGAATATTATTGGCCGCTTTTGCGATACACAACACATATACAGTATTGATGAATCGTTTTTGAACTTTAATGGCTACACATCGTTAATTAAAGATTGGCATGAATACGGCCATACAATAAGACGCACTGTGTGGCGCGAAACAAAGCTTCCTGTAGGTGTAGGTTTTGGCCCAACCCCTACTTTAGCAAAAGCCGCTAACCACGCCGCTAAAAAGCTCAGTGGCTTTAATGGCGTCGCTGTTATAGACAACGAAGCAAGTAGGCAAGCTATTTTGCAAAGAATGAGCTGCCAAGATGTATGGGGGATAGGTAAACGCTTAGTAAAAAAGCTAAAAATAATGAACATACATACTGCATGGCAACTAGCACAACAAAACCCTAAGACTATACGCCGTGCTTTTAGCGTTGTAGTAGAACGCACAGTAAATGAGCTTAACGGGATAACTTGTTTAAACTGGGATGATGTACGACAAGACAAGCGTGAGATATATTCAACGAGAAGTTTTGGAGAGCGTATAAGCGAGCCTACCGCACTTAAAACTGCATTAATAAATCACATAACTATAGTCGGACGAAAATTAAGGGCGCAAAAGTCAGTAACAAAGCAGCTTTATATTTTTGCGGCAAGTTCATCCCATGAAGATATATTTTATAAAAAATCATTTGTATATCAATTTACTACACCCACAAACAACACGTGCATTATGGCCAATGCACTGTCTGAAGTGTTTGAGCAAATATACAGGCCCGCTGTGCGGTTTTATAAATGCGGTGTAGGCGCTTTAGAGCTAACTTCACAGCAATTTCAGCAAAGTGATTTGTTTGATCAACGCAGTGACAACCCACAATTAATGAACTGCCTAGATGCCATTAATACACGATACGGTAAAGGAATGCTTAGTTTAGCTAGTAGTAAACTAAATGAACGCTGGCATATGAACAGAGATTTTTTATCTCCTCAGTACACCACTCGCTGGCGTGATATACCCAAAATATATTGTGAATAATTAAAGCTACTTTATTTACTATTACTTTGCTTTTTAAACGTACATTCAACACTTGGCTCACTTAACGTATATTTAAGCGTATTGTTAGCTAAAAATTGAATGCTTTGTCTGATTGTTTTTTCATTTACGGTGTCTTCACAACGGCTCATTCTTAAGCCGTTATCTAGGCCGTCACTTTTGTACTTTAACGAACTAGTGATAAAACAAAAATTCGGCTTTTTAACTGTTTGTGTGCCATTGTGTAGCGAACCAAATATAATTTGTTCACCAAGCTTAAAACCTGCACTTGGATTATTTTTCTCTAATAAACTCAACTCACTATCAACGCACAATGCAGAGTTAGTTGATAGCACCTCATAAGCACCCAATTTTGATTTTAAAAGTGGTATAAAGCGGGTTTTATTGCTTGGCTCAGAAAAAGCATTTGCGCTTGTAAAAGCAACTGTTAATAAAGCGAGTGTTATGTATTTCATTTTGTAGATATATCCTCGTGAGTCAGCGTGTTAAATAATAGCAAAATGCCTAATCACTTAGCTTTTATAACTTTTAACAACTATAACAGAGATTTACTATAAAAGGAGAGAAGTCGCACTACAGGAAGTAGATACTGCATTAACAATCATTTTGTTGTTGGTACTGTTTATATACGGACTCGAACAACAAAATGATTAACGTGCTATTGCTACTGCCAGTACTTTGCAAATAATAAAGGGTAGCTTTGCTTTAAAAACTTAGGTTTGTCTTTAAAACGTTTACCGTTGGGTTCATCGCTGCCTGATGGAATAAACGGTAATTCATCTTCATTGCGATCTTCAAATAATAAACCAGCAATTAAGTCATATTCATCGATGTATGGATAAGGTTGCTCGTTTAAATAGTAAACAGGCGTACACTGTGCAATCGAGTCGGGATCCACTAGCGCATTTTCAAAAACAGTTTTACCTCGAGAAATTAACCAACATCTAAACTCACTAAAACCGTAGTCGTCATTACATCCAGCCATTACAAAAGCGGCACCAAACAAATCCCAGGTAAAACATTTACGCATATGTATGCCAAAGTGCTTATCAAAATCAATAAGGTGTTGATCGCTTAAATCATTAAGTTTAGTTTTTAGGTTATCGCTCACACTTTGTGGGTCGAGTCCTAAATCAGGTGTTGTTACTAATTCCCAAAAAGCCTGCTCTGTTAACGCTGCCATTATAAAATCTCTTTTACTCGGCCAACTTGACCATCTTCTAAACGTACTTTAATGCCGTGTGGGTGATTTGGTGATTTTGTTAAAAGGCGCTCAACAACACCTTCGGTTAATGTACCGCTGCGTTGATCTTCTTTTAATACAATATTTACTGTTATGCCTGGTGAAATTTGCGAACGCGTAGGAACGGCCATAATTGAAACCTTTAAAGTAATTTATGTAATTATAAACATCACTGTGCTGTCAAACCAACTAAACCACTATTAATTGGCAAAAAATAAAATCTGTGCTGGTTTAATATTCAGTTTAATACTCGCCAAC
The DNA here is from genome assembly GCF_014905615.1 of Pseudoalteromonas aliena SW19. Lineage (NCBI taxonomy): Bacteria > Pseudomonadati > Pseudomonadota > Gammaproteobacteria > Alteromonadales > Pseudoalteromonadaceae > Pseudoalteromonas > Pseudoalteromonas aliena. Next base: position 786,222 of record NZ_AQGU01000029.1, on the reverse strand, counting down.
TGCGTAAATATGATATCCGCTAATTCATCAAGCTGAGGTTTAGCAGCGACAAGCGCAATATCGTCATTAAAATAGCACTGTACCTTTAACGTGCTCTCCTCATTACTTAAATCGACTGTGTGTGTTAAATAATTAAAGCCAACTACTGTTTCTTTTATTGCTTCACACGCAACAGTTAATGCTAAGCGAATTTGTTTCTCTCGCTGCTTTTGTGTTTTAGTCATAAATAATCACGCAACTTATTTCGTCTCTGCTTTTTGCTTTTTTTTAAACTCTTCGTAATTAGAGTCTTGTTTATTTAAGCATTCATAATATTCTTTATCTGCTTTATAGTTACATTCATTAAGCCGCGCCGATTGAACCTCATGAAAGCGTGCGTCTGAACTGCAACCAGCTAACAGGCATAATCCAATAATCGGTAATGCACTATTTTTTAGTTTATTGATAAACATTAAATTTCCTTACACTTTCGATATCAAAAAAGCGTTAAATTATGGCAATATTATTGTATATTAGCGCGATAAAACCTTACTTTTCACAGGACCCCTTATTATGATGTCGCAGTTACAAACGTCGTTTCAGCGTATAGACAAAAGCAAGATATTTCAATCATTTGTTATAGCTGTCATTATTGTTTCTGCCCTTACTGTAGGTGCACATACTTATTCACTCCATCCAACCGTAGAGCTTGCCTTATATTGGATGGACATTGGCATTACCGCCTTTTTTTTAATTGAGTTAGTAATTCGCTTTATTGCAAGTAAAGGTATAAAAAACTTTTTTTCTAAAGGATGGAATATATTTGATACCATTATAGTACTTGGCAGTTTATACCCTGCTGCAGGCTCTACTATGTTAATTGCGCGATTATTACGAATATTTAGAGTGTTACGGTTAGTCTCTATGATCCCAGAGTTACGCTTATTAGTAAACTCACTACTCAAAGCAATTCCACAAATGGGCTATATAGCGCTGCTCATGTTTGTTATTTTTTATATTTACGCCGCAATGGGCAGCATGATGTTTGCTGATATTAACCCTGTCCTTTGGCAAGACGTATCCATTTCAATGTTAACTTTGTTTAGAATCGCCACATTTGAAGACTGGACCGACATAATGTACGAAACAATGGCGGTATACGAGCTAAGTTGGGTTTATTACCTAACGTTTATATTTTTAACCGCTTTTGTCTTTTTAAACATGATGGTAGGTGCCATTTTAGAAGTTATGGGTGAAGAGCATCGTAATGCACGAGAAGAACTTGCTGATAATGACTCGCTGCCCGCAACACAAGGGCAAGTAAACGAATTAAAAACGCAAATTGCGGAGTTAAAAGTATTATTAGAGAAAAGGCCTAGATCTGTATAAGTGGCACCTGTCTCTATAAGGTTTGGTGCCACTTAAGATCCATTAGAATAAACCGCCCTATTCATATTTGCTATTTTTCAGCTTGCTGCTTTTTTGTATTTTCAAATGATATAACGTCATCTATTTTCATATTAAATGCATCAAAAAAGGCATTTTTTAAAACCGATACAACAGCTTGAAAAGTCGAAACATCAGTATTATTTAATTGCCCTTCAATAGGAATACGTGCTGCAACGAGCTTTGATTCATCGTTTTCAAGTATGCTGCTGAGTAAATCAACACTTCCCTCAAATATGACCGTGAATATCTCATCATCATCTTTTTCAATATCTTCACGCCAAGAGAAGACTCGTAAGTTTTGAACACCTGCTTTTACATAACCCGTTAAATTATTATCTTTAGCCACAAGTTCCATAGCGCCATCTATTCCACCAGCTTCAATATCAAATGGTGTGTATACTTTAAACACAGTGTCGAGGTTTTTAACTGAAAAGCGTTGCACTTCAGCATTTAAATCAAAATTAGCCTGTTTGCTAAAAGGATTAAGCTTGCCACTGAGCTTTAACATCGCCTCTCCCATTAGTTTTCCTTCAATGTTTAACGATGTTACAAGAGGATTTTCTAAATTTTGTGCATTTGTGATATTTTTAATGCGAGCATTAATATTTGATACAAAAGTGGGTTGCTCCGTATTGTTAGTCACATTAACTAACGTTACGTTTCCTTGTTTAACCATCAAACTATCAATAGAAAACAAAACTAAATTGTTTGCAAGTCCAACCCATGTTGTTTCATCTTTTACTTGTTGATTTTGCTCTACTGTATTGGGATCTTTATCATAAATAACAATTTCTGGGCGGGTAAACACCATGTTAGTCACTACATTGCCTTTAAGAAGTGCTGACCATGCAAGTGAAAAATTAAGTGTTTCTACACCAAGTAATGGTTTAGGGGCAGAAACGGAATCGACAGCATAAATTTCTATATCATCAATGGCATAGGCCCCTTTGTATAAAAACAAATCAACATCGCCTACATGTCCAGTAATACCTTGTGTGTGTTTAAGTTGATAATTTACATAATACTGAATCGCATGAGGTGCAGCGATCCTGATAATAAGGGACACCAATAAAACAACAACCAAAGCATTAAACCATTTACTGAATAAAAGTTTAGAAGATAAACTCATTTTAATTTCCTTTATATGTAACTCTGTAAGTAATTAAAATATGTAAAAACAACATACAATTGTAAAAACACCACGTATACACCGCTTTAAATACCCCAAAATAAAGTTATTTCTTATCAATAACGGCTTTACTAAAATTTTATAGCAAGCGCTATACCAGTGTTATAAATAGCTTTAGACAGTTAGCTATGTTTAGCTGAAATAATTGCGTGAACGTAACTCGAATAAATAAATATACTCAACTAAAGTTAAGCTAACGCGTCTTAAAATAGAGCATATATGAACCCACTTTCTTACATATTAGTTACTCTTCTTTTGACCAGTATTATCTGGGCTATCATTTTTTTAATGTCTTGGTTCACTTTAGGTAAAAAGCAATATGCATTACTTTGGACTGGTGCTTTTACTCTATCAGTATGTCAATGGGCAACTATTTTAGGCAGATCACTGTTCTCCTCAGATATAACAGTATGGATGCTGGCAAGTAGTTTTTCAGTTGGCTCAGTGCTACTTGGCACGTGGGGACATTGCATAAGAGTAAATTCAAGCATACGTATCCGATATTTAATTTTTCTTGCCATAATCACACTTGCAGCCGTTTATTACTTTAAAGCTGTAAATGTACATGTGGGCCTGTTTATGTCCTTGTATATTTATTACGATGTTATTTTATTGGTGCTCAACGCTGCGATCATTCTAAAGCATAAGCAAAAATCACTCCCTGCAGAAATAGGTGCCTCTATTACTTATATTTTATGCGGAATATTTTTATTTTTTGCCGCCACGGTAGCGCTTATGCAAGGCAGTCAAGTTAATCGCGAATACATTGAGTTATACAACCTTATTAATTTTCTTACCGTCCCTACAGCAAATGTTGGTATGGCTGTATTTATCATATTTATTATGGCTTCTGATCTGGCCGATGAAATGGAAAATTTAGCAATGACAGATGTACTAACAGGTTGTTTAAACCGTCGAGGATTTTATCAAAAAAGCCAAGCCAAATTAGCTGAAAAGTGCACTGAGCAATACATGAGTTTAATTTATTGGGACATAGATAACTTTAAAAAGATAAATGATGATTACGGCCACGCTAACGGCGACTCAGTGCTCATTGAAGCGGTAAAAAGAGTCACTAGTCATATAAATACGAATGACTTATTTGGTCGAATTGGTGGTGAGGAATTTGTTATACTCGCAACCAGTAACAGTGAAGAAAAAGCTAAAGCAATACCAGAACAGCTAAGACTTGCGTTAGCAAATGAGCCTTTTGATCTTAACGAGCAATCTATTAATGTCACAGCAAGTTTTGGAGCAATCAACATACAATGTCACAACATGACTGTTGAAAGTGCAATAAATCAAGCCGATAAAGCCTTATATAACGCTAAACATAAAGGCAAAAATGTCGTCGTTTATGCATAGTGTAAAATTAAGCCTGTAAGTTATTAACCTTTATATTAAAAAGGGTTAGTGTTTTGCCAACCCTTTTTAATGATGCTTAATTATTAAAATACATTACGACTAACCAACGATAATGCGCAGCATACGACGAAGTGGCTCTGCTGCTCCCCATAAAAGCTGATCGCCGACTGTAAATGCGCTAATATATTTTGCTCCCATTGCTAATTTACGAATACGGCCAACAGGAATGTTCAAAGTGCCTGTTACTTTCACTGGGGTTAAATCTGTGGCGCTAATTTCACGTTCGTTAGGGATAACTTTTACCCATTCATTATGAGACGCTAATATTTCTTCAATTCTTTCAACGCTAATGTCTTCACGTAGTTTAATGGTCATCGCTTGACTGTGGCAACGCATAGCACCAATACGTACACACAAGCCATCAATTGGCACCGGCTGTTTAGATGAGCCCAATATTTTATTTGCTTCAACTTGCGCCTTCCATTCTTCTTTAGATTGGCCGCTTGGCATAGGCACATCAATCCAAGGAATTAAGCTCCCAGCTAAAGGAACACCAAACTGATCGTGCGGTAAATCGTTTACTGCCATTTTTTCACTCACTATTTTATCAATTTCTAAAATAGCGGAGCTTGGATTGTCGAGCTGCTGTGCAACACTTGCATAAATAGCGCCCATTTGTGCAATAAGCTCTTTCATATTACGTGCACCGGCGCCAGAGGCCGCTTGATAAGTCATTGGGCTTACCCATTCAATTAGGTCTTGCTCAAATAACCCGCCTAAAGCAAGTAGCATAAGTGATACCGTGCAGTTGCCCCCAACAAACGTTTTAACACCTTGATCTAAGCCTTGTTTAATTACATCTTTGTTTACAGGGTCGAGTACAATAATACTGTCGTCGCTCATACGCAGTGCAGAAGCGGCATCAATCCAGTAACCATCCCAACCCGACTCGCGAAGTGCAGGGTATACCGCATTGGTGTAGTCACCACCTTGGCAGGTAATAATAATATCCATTTTAGCAAGCTCGCCAATATCGCTTGCATTAAGCAATGGTTTTGCATCACCCGCTAAATTGGGGCCTAATTGGCCGGTTTGTGAGGTGGTAAAAAAAGTAGTATCGATTAGTGCAAAGTCATTTTCTTGTTGCATTCGCTCTAATAAAACAGAGCCAACCATGCCCCGCCAACCAACCAAGCCTACTTTTTTCATTGTTTGTTCCAAAGTTTGAGTCATAAAAATTACCTAATTCATTAAAAATTAAAATTCATTGCGTGAGATTTAATTTTCATTAACGTCAAAATAACACCACCAGCAGCCTAAAACTAGTGAATAAACTGTAACTCAAATATTTTTCATGGTGCGAAAAAATACAATGATATAAAGCGATTATTTTAAACTTTAATAAAAGCTTAACTTTGTTGAAACCTGTATTTACCAAGCTTAGTAGGCACATTGAATAAAGACGTTTTGTGTAATTCTATATTCAACTAAAGGAAAAGATAATGAAGACACTTACTTTCGCTCTACTCGCTTTAAGTTCAGCATCACTTAATGTATTTGCAGATACAACGCTTTCAGCAAGCACAATGACATTAAAAGAAAATGAAAAAGTCTCTTTTAAACGCGCAGAAATAAATATGGAAGAGCAACAAGGCGTACTAGTCAATACTGCAACAACCTATTACAGCCCAAAGGTATGGATAAATGGGCGCTTAGAGCAGTTTTTTGTGGGCTCTACAAATGGGAATCAATTTTGTGAAGAGCGCGGCCACAACCAAGAAATATCTGGAAGCACAATTACTTGCGGAGAGGATGAAAGCGCCTATGGAGACTTCGATTGGTATAACCAATCATGGGGCATGAAAAGCACGGGCAGTAAAAACCAATGTTATCAGCTCTATGCAACTATAAAGTGCCAATAAAATATCAAACTAACAAAGCCCTGTATTAAATGCAGGGCACGTAACTATTGACTACTTTAGCTGTAATGGCTCACATCAATCTTGACAGTGTAGAAGTGAGGTTTCAATCTAACGTACAGTTATGAGCGAATTACAGCCAGTCAATAATTGCGATGTATAAAGTCTAAATTTGATTCTAACGACCCATTCCAATTTAATGACATAGTTAAAATACAGTTAAACAGCCGCTAATTAAATTTCTTACTTAAGCTTTCAAAGAAACGCCTTACAATGGCCAAATAACACCATAAGTGCTGAAGTATAGCCATGGTAAAAGTGCGAAATCAATGTAAGTACAGAAAATAAGAGAGCTAGATTAAAGCGTAGTGAAGCGATAAACGCAAACATATCAAGAGTAGTACTCTGTAACCACACATTCGAAATGCTCGGTATTTTGTTAAATATCTCTGTATAGCTCACAGAAGGTAATAACATCAGCAATAACGTCAGTAATATAATCGCTATTTTTCTCAAGGTAGCGTTTATATAAGTCTAGTTTATTGACGTTACTTCGAAGTTGAATCTACCTTTATTTTGTTTAATAAGATTTGCTATTTTACGATGTAAAAATAGAACGCTTGGACAAAGCAACAAACAGGAATTTTCTTCCTTAAATATAATTACCTGACACATATAATGAAAATTTATTAAAGGTAACAGTTTTTAGCGAAAATAATCGCCCTTAATTTGATGTTCATCATTTCCTCGTCTATTCATATATGAGTAGTTTTTAAATAGGTATGTAAATGAACGAAACTAAAGTTAACACGGGTGTTGATCCCTTAAATACTGATTTTAAAATAGACAATGCGTTTTTGGCGCAATTGGTTGATTGCTTGCCTATGGGTGCAATGATAGTGAATGCTAAGGCTCAAATTCTTTTTGCAAATGATCAACTGTCTGAAATACTTGGCTACACTGACTCAGAGCTTATAGGAATGAACATAGACAGTTTACTTCCTTCACAATTTAAATCCAATCATACACATTTAATGAGCCAGTTTTTTGCAAAGCCTAGAAAACGTTTAATGGGTGCAGGTCGTGAATTGTTTGCCAGTCAAAAAAATGGCGCTCAAATTCCGATTGAAATAGGCTTAAACCCCATACGCGGAAAACAAGAATTAGTATTAGCAACGCTGGTAGATATTTCACAAAGGCTTCGCGCTAATAATATGTTTCAACGCTCTATTCAGGCTGTACCACATGGGGTTTTAATAATAGATAAAAATGGCATTATTCAATCAGTGAATAAATCGATTTGCTCCTCTTTTGGTTACAGTGAAGAAGAGTTATTAGATAAAAAAATGGAAATGCTATTACCAAAACGCTATCAAGGACATCATGCAGGGCTGCGTCATTCATTTCATCAAGCGCCCAGCATAAGAAGTATGGGAGTTGGAAGAGACTTAACCGCGCTAAATAAAGACGGCAAAGAGTTTCCTGTAGAAATAGGTTTAAGCCCTTTTGAGAACACGAATAATGAAGACATGGTATTTGTCTCGCTATTGGACATTAGCGATCGAAAGAGAATGGAAGTAGAGCTAAAGGAAAACAATACTAGCCTAAAGGAATTTACTTATGTGGCTTCCCATGACTTACGTTCTCCATTGAGAGGAATTTCTAATTTAGTTGAATGGATTAAAGAAGATCTGGGGACAACGACAGATGAGGTACAGCACAATTTAACGCGTATTGATGAACGTATTTTAAAAATGGAAACGTTAATCGATAACTTATTAGACTATGCAAAAGCAGGTAAGGCCACACTGGATACACAAAAAATCGATATCAATAAGTTGGTCAATAATGTAGAGGAGTTATTAGAATTTCCTGTGGGTATAAAGCTTAAAAAAGACATTCAACTCGACAGTATTGTGTCTGCATGGACACCACTTGAAACTGTTATTCGCAATTTGGTGAGTAATGCCATCGGACACCATGACCGTGAAGAAGGAATTATTTTAATTCGATCTGTTGCAGAGAATACTCTCTGCCATTTAACCGTTTCTGATGATGGACCGGGAATACCAGAAGCAGCTTATGAACGTATTTTTAGCTTATTTCAAACGACAACTTCAGGCGAAAGACAAGGGGCAGGTATTGGCTTATCCATAAGCCGACGGCTTACAGAAGCGCACGGAGGAAAGCTTAATGTTACGTCGAATCAACCACAAAGAGGAGTAACATTCCATGTTTGGTGGCCTCGTTTTGCAAGGAAAGAAATCAATGATTAAGAATCTGACAATATTACTCGTAGAAGACGATGATGTGGCTGCAGAATCAGTTATGCGCAGCTTAAGAAAAGTGGAGCCTGCAATTAAAGTCAACTGGAAACAAAATGGGCAGTTGGCCCTTGATGCATTACGAGAACAGGATCAATCAGGAAGGATAGCTGAACCATATTTGGTATTACTAGATTTAAATATGCCAGTGATGAACGGGTTCGAATTTTTAGAGCAGATTCGCCTTGATATAAAGCTGCACGATACTGTGGTATTTATTCTTAGTACGTCAAACGAAGACAGTGACCGAACCCGAGCGTACCACAACAATGTGGCAGGCTACATGGTAAAAAGTTCTATAGGCCCTCAGTTTGCTAAGTTAGCAAAGCTTATGGATGCATATATGAATGCGATTGAGCTCACATAGATCGTTTTGAGAAGAGCTATGATTATGATGAACAGGGTAAATACAATGGAAAAATTTGATCTGTCCGATAGCGTTAACCTTCTCATTGTTGATGACAATAGTATTGATAGGGAGCTAATACGTCGTATGGTCTCTCGTTCTAGTATGCAAGCTAACATTTTTGAAGCCTCTTCGTTAGAAGATTCTATGTCTTGTCTAGAAAAAAAAGAGTTTGATTGTATTATTGTTGATTATCGGTTGGGGATCAGTTCAGGGCTTACCTTACTCAGTAACATTAGAAAGTCTGTGAATCATCATTGTGCCGTTATAATGGTCACGGGCCTAGGCGATGAAAATATTGCAGCTGAAGCTATGCGACTTGGTGCAAGTGACTATTTATTAAAAGATAAATTAAAGAGTACTCAACTTTTGCATTCTATATCTAGCTCAATTCAACGAGCCACGTTAGAGAAAAACCTCCATAATATGGCACATTATGACAGTTTAACGGGGTTAGCCAGTCGGCCAACCTTACTCGAACAGCTTAGCAATGCGATCGCTTCTGGGCAGACACTCGCTGTTGCCTATCTAGATTTAGATAATTTCAAACCCATTAACGATAAATACGGGCATGAAATAGGAGATTTTGTTTTAACAACCATCGCCAACCGACTAAAGCTTATTGCTCGTAAAGAAGACACCCTTGCACGTATTGGAGGTGATGAATTTGTCCTGCTATTAAAAGGATCCTTACACACAAATCAAGAATATGAAGATCTTCTGCAAAATGTTCTTATTGAGATCAATGACCCTATTCTATTAAAGGAATACGCTTGCTCAGTACAAGCGTCAGCAAGTATTGGAGTGGCTCTTACCAATGATGCTGGTTTAAGCTGTGATGATATTCTACGCAGAGCAGACCAAACCATGTATCAAGCTAAGACCTTAGGTACGAATAAAGTTCTATTTTATGATCCTGAAGAAGAAAGCCGAAGACATGCTAAACATACTCTACTAATGGCCGCCGAAAAAGGGATTGCCCGTAACGAATTTATTTTACATTATCAACCAAAGGTAGACATGACAGACCAGCGTTTAATAGGCGTTGAAGCATTAATACGCTGGAATCATCCAACTTTAGGTTTGCTATATCCAGCTGACTTTTCTGATGCACTAGAGCATCCCTGTATTGGGATTTTAATGGGTGAGTGGGTGCTATGCGAAGCCTTAAAACAACATGAAATTTGGCAAAATACACAGCTAGCCATGAGTGTTAATATCTCTCCAGCACATTTACTCAGTGAGGGTTTTGTCGAAAATTTAAACGACCTATTATTAAGTACACATAGCATGGGATCTAAGACACTAGAATTAGAAATTCTAGAAAGCACAACAATTGGAAACATTGACCAAGCTGTAGATGTGCTTGAAGGTTGTCGTAATTTAGGGGTTAATATTGCCTTAGATGATTTTGGTACAGGCTATGCCTCTTTAAGCTATTTAAAAAAATTACCATTAGACACTTTAAAAATAGATAAAAGTTTTATCAAAAAACTCCTATCAGACGGTGAAGATAGATCCATCGTCACCTGTATTGTGGCGCTCAGTCAAGCGTTTGGCTATAACCTGATTGCAGAAGGAGTAGAATCTTTAGAGCATGAACAGGTCTTAATTGATATGGGGTGCCGTCTCGGGCAAGGGTATTATATTGCCAAACCCATGTCTGCTGATAGTATGACCGCATGGATCCAAAATATGGTAAAAAAGCCTATCCATTAAATTAAATATCTACCCTATATTTTGCTTAATAACACTAATTTTTTGAATAACTGAAAAAGCATAAACTAAGTGTATAAGATCATATGAAGAACTGGGTATCGGAGTTTACCCAAAAAATGTAGAAGGAACGTTGTAAATGTGCATTCGAATAACCCTAAGTTCATCGTAGCCTCAGTTACGCTATCCATAAAACAAAAATATTTTATAATGTAACTTAAAAGTTGCGAGTAAAGCATATTGTTTGAAAGAAACTAGCCACTGATTATCAGTTCAATTTGGCATCGTGTTGATTACACGCAAAGCCTAAATCTTGCAATACCCAAACTAGGTTCAAAAATAATTAGCGGATTCTCTAAAGTATGAGCCGTAATCGGTTAAATTAATGCTCATTCACTTAGGCACATAACCAAAACACTATTTATACCAATCTACTTATATATGGGGTCTATTTAACGTTAAGAAAATTACGCTAGAACTAGGCAAAGATTTATGCAGGTTGGTATTACCATCCCCCTTACGACACTATTATTGATTTCATAAATAACAAGCAATAAAAAGCCCTACATTTGGTAGGGCTAAGTAATACTTACTGTAACTGCTATTTATTAGAGAGTGTTAAAATTCATAACTAAAGCTTAAGCTCAACTCTCTCGGTGTTTCTTGAGAACGTATTAACACATCATTTTGATTAACTTCAAAATTTTGTCCTAACATATTCTTCACCTTAAATGTCAGCGTGGTGTTAAAGGTAGGGTAATAACTATAAACCATGTCTAACGAGTTTAAAGGTTGCTCGTAAGCATCATCAAAGTTATTAACACCCGCAGCTAAAATACGATCACCAAATACATTATAGATAACAGAGGCTTGATGCATGCCATCATGCGAATCGTAATTCAATTGTAAATTAGCAACGTATTTTGAATGACCTGTCATGCGTCGTTTTAGGTTTGTCAGATCGCCGCGCTGCTCCTGTGCAATTTCAACTTCTGAATCACTGAGTGTTAAGTTACCAGAAGTAAAGAAAGCACCGCCAAGAAAATCACTGTGCAACTCAGTTAACCATTCGGCTTCAATACCATAAACATAGGCTGTATCAGCGTTATCAAACTGCAGGGTGAAACGGCCATCGCTTTCAGTTAACAGTGCTTCAATTGGTTTATCGATATCTTTATAAAAAGCGCCAACAGAGTAGTTATCGCCATTGTCCATATAAAATTCGATACGCGCATCAAAGTTATCTAAAGCGCTAGACTCTAAGAATGGATTACCTAGAGTACGGTATCCTGTAAGCGGATCTTGGAATTGAACAGGACTTAGCTCACGTAAATCAGGGCGAACAACCGTACTGCCATATCCAAAACGAATTTGATATGCCTCTTGGCTATACGTCATAGATAGTGAAGTAAAATAATCATCTTCCATGACACTTGCTTGTTCTATCGCATCTGCACTTAGCTTGTCAGCTAGCAAAGCAGGATTAAATGCTGAGCGAGAAAAAGCTAAAGCAACTTGGCGAAAATCTTCATAGCGTACGCCACCACTTAAGCGCCAATCTTGAGCAAACGTTATGTCAAAAGAGCCGTAATAAGCATCAATCATTTGCGCTGCAAGATAATCATCGGCTGTTGGTTCTTGGAATAACAACTCGACATCAGTTGAATCAATAACAGAGTCATTAGCAAAAAAACTGCCGATTGACAGTGCTTCATCTTCACTTTGCGCGAGCTCTAAAGCTTGAGTTTGGCTAAAGCGATAGTTAAAAAAGTCGGTACGGTAGTCACGTGTTTTTTCTACAAAATAACCGCCACCCGCAATTTCAACTTCGGCATTGTCAAAGTAAAAAACTTTATTTACATTAACACCCCAGTTTTCTACATCGTCTTCTAACTCAACAAATCGATACAAATAGGGATTGCCCCCTAAGCTACCGTTGTAAAATGTGCGTTTATATTTACCATCAAGATATTCATCACGAACCGTTACTTTAAGCTCACCTGGGATACTTGTTGTTGCTGTAGAATCAGTGTATTGCCAATCAACACCTACACCTTGCAAAAATCCCCACTCTAAATTATGCGTACCACGAAGCTGAAGTATTTCTAATTCGCGCTCTTCAAAAGAGGTTAAGTGGCTGCGCTGTAATTGACCAGCATCGATGCTTAATGACTTTGATGGCTCTTGGTACAATGCAACAGAGGCTTCATCTTCAGTGTCTCGCAACATCATGTAGGTTGCAGTTAAATCATGGCCCTGTATTTTATACCCTAAATTTAAAGAGCTATTTAACTTTATATTATGCTTTGTCGACACTTCTTTTTCTGTTGCAGAGTAGCAGGTAAAGTCATCTTGTGAACAAGCAGACTCCGATGCGTCAACTGAAGAAAGGACTGCGCTAAACTTTTCAGCATTTGACCATTCATTTTCATAAGCAACTGACGCTAAAAAACCAAAAGATCCATCTAAGCCAAATAAGTTATCAAAACGATCGCCGTAGACCGCTTTAATACCGGCATCAGGGTTCAAGCTTTCTTTTTCCAAGCCAAAGTCTCTTGGCAACGCTTTAGCTAAACTTTTATTTAAATCAATCGCTGCGGCTTGACCTATATCAGCTCCCGTGCGCTTTGATTCTACGTCTCTGATATTTCTATACGAAATATCAGATAAGCCATTAATATACGTATTTAACGCTGTTTTAACGCTATTAGGTAATGCTCGCGTGCCATCATCTTGGCCAAGCCAATCATCACTGCCACCATTATATGTATAGCCTTCGTCATTTGTATCTTTATAGCTTGCGCCAATTTCGACTTTAAATAACGTATCACTAGGAATGCTTTTTGTTCTAATGTTAACGTCGCCACCACCAAATGCTGCCGGCATATTAGGTGAGTAGGCTTTTTGAACAGCCAAAGATTCAATAATACTTGATGGAAAAATATCAAGTGGAATAACGTTTCTTGTTAAATCAGGGCTTGGCACTATAGCGCCATTTAAACGCACACTTGAATAACGCTCACCTAACCCACGCACATAAATAAACTTATCATTAACTAACGACAAGCCTGTAACACGACGAAGTGCTGAAGCGGCATCGCTGTCACCCGTTCGAGAGATTTGCTCAGCGCCCATTATATCAGCGACGAATGCCTGATTTTTACGCTCATCAATAACTGCGCTCGCACTCCCTTTAAGACGCGTGCCTGTTGCAACAACTTCTTCTATAGCCTCATCATTTATTATTTCTTGTGCCTGTTCGGCGAAAGAATGAAATGAAGAAAAAAGGGAGAGCAGCGATAAAGTTATTAGATTAGTTTTAAACTGCTTTTGATGTTTCATATTTATATCCTCTAAACCTAAAGTTCCCTTAAAAAAGGCGCCGTAGCGCCTTATAATTAGAGCCGGTCTAGATTAATTACTAGCGCGTTGTAAAGATGCAGCTACAAAACTAGCCCACTCGCTTGACTCACCTTCTTTAAGCGCACCAATGTAGCCTGCGTTAGTAAAGAAAGCGTTAACTTCGCTCATGTCTTTAGCCGTTGTTGCAACAGCAGTACCTTGTGAATCAGTAATAGTTGCAGCAGTTGAAACACCATCGGCACCAAGCACATTTGCAAAATCAGCGAAACCAATTAACTGGTTATTATCGCCACCAGTAAACCAAGTGCTTACATCAAAACTAGCTAATGAACCCGTTAAAGGCGTGTTTACGTTTTCAAAGTTTTTACCACAGGCAAAAATTGAGCTCATAAATGCAATATCGCCTTTATTTGCATTGGCATGCACACCTGCATCGCCTGATTTGTCTTTTTCATTGTATAAATCAAAACAACCGGCACCATCTACAGATGACGAGTTTACAAACAGCATGTTAGCTAATTGCGCCTTACCCCATTCTTTCATTTCCATACCGGCACCAGTACGGCGTCCATCTGCGCCTTGGTCACCCGTAGTTACAACCGTTGCATTAGCAATCGTTGGGTTAGAAACGGTTGTTACTAAATCTTGAGCGTCTGCTGATAATGGATCTACCTTTGCGCCATCTGTTTCAAAGCCATGGTTACCATATTCATTTGAACGAACAAGAATAAATTGTCCAAAACCTTTCCAGCCTTCATCCCAGTCAATGCCGTCATCGCCTGTATCAGTAACAACAATATGCTTAAGGTTAACGCTGCCACCAAATAGCTCAATACCATCATCGAAACCATTATGTACATGCACGTAATCAATGGTTGTACCTGAACCGACAGCATTTAGAGTTAAACCATTGAGTTCATCACCTTCAACACCAAAGCCCGCATATTTAATAACGATATGCTTAAGGATACCGCTGTTATCTTGCGGATCATTACCACCGTAGTAAGATACAATACCTTCAGCAGAGTGATTACACATGTCTTGTGCAGCAGCTGCTGTTGTACAACGAATAGAATGGCCACGACCATTTACCTGTACGCCACCCCAGTCACCAATTTGTGCTGTTGTTGAATCATCGCCATCAACTTCTTTGATACTTGTGAAAATAATTGGCTTATCTACTTCACCAATTGCTTCAATATTTGCGCCACGTGCAACACGAATAAAACTCTCAGGCTTAGTAAAAGCAATTGTCGCACCGGCTTCAATAGATAATGTAGGGCCATTGCCGTCAATTGTAGCGCCTGTTGATGTGTCTACATCATCACCAATAAATAACGCACCTTCAAACACATGCGCACCATCGTTATCTAATGCAGAAATGACAAAAGAGCTGGTGATTTCTTTAGCATTGCTTGCAAATGCTTGGCTATAAAGACAATTAACGCCTTTGGCCTCACCTGTAAATGTCGCGCCATCTAATGTGTATGTAGCACACATAACAGTTTCACCACTGTTACCACCTGGGTTAGTCACCGAATTGTCTACACTATTGTCTACACTGTTATCAGCAGTTGTAGGTGTAACGTTAATATCACCACCACAACCAGTAAGTGAGATTGCAGCAGCTACTAGGCTGACTTTAAATAAACCAGATAATTTCATTGTTCACTCCGTTAAAGTATTTAATTATTTTGTTAGCGTGTTATTAAACTCAAGTCACCTAAGTACATAAGTTGATGTATTTAGGTCACTTGAGTTCTTAGCTGCGACTACCTTACGGGAGCTGTATGACAGCGCCGTTACACTTTAATAAACATAAGATGACAACGTTAATTTATTAAATTCAAATGGTTACTTAAAATAAAACGAAAAAACCGCCTAAAATAAATTTAAGGCGGTTTGCATAGTGCGATTATGAAATTGGTTTTTTGCTATACAAATAACGTATTAAATAGGGATCAAAGTAATGCCGTTCTAAGTGTTTCGGCATGTACTTTTTCACGCTTTACATACTTGATCCATTGCTGCGCTAAACGCTGAGATTTTTTGTGTTTCTCAGCTTGTTCAAACGCTAAAATTGAGGCATCGAAATTTTGTAAATTATACTGCGCCATACCAAGAGCAACAAAGGCATTTGATTCAAAATCAAGTGAGCCTTTATCGAGTGCTTTACGCGCAGCGTCGGCCGCCTCTTCATATTGCTCAGTATTGACATACACTTCCGCTAAGCGTTGATCGTACTTGCCATTAACCGATAAATCAGCTGCCTTAACAAAGTATGCAATTGACTTATCGTCTTCTTTAGCTTGGATCATGGCTTCGGCTACAAACGCGTAATTTTTTGCCGTTCTCTCAGCAACACCCGCCTCAATTGCTTTACTCATAACTACGCCTGCTTTGTAAGCTAAACCATTGTATAAATACACTTGAGCAAGTTGACGCAAATCAGATTTTGAGGTTAAAAACCCTTGTTGATAAGCAGCCTCAATAACAGCAAGTTGCTGTTTCTCTTGCCCTGTTTCACCATACATACCCGATAACTGAATCCAATATTCTGGCTTGTTATACAGTTTTACCATACGCTCTAATACTGCGACTACTTTATCAGTTTGATTAAGCGAGTAATGCATTGCACGTTGTAATACCAACCAGTTTTCTTTAGGTGTTTTACCTTCATCATCACTTAATTTTATTACTTTAGAAATATACTCCAGCCCTTTATTGTAATCTTTTAGCTGATAGTAGGTTTGTGCTCGTAATAAGTAATAACTTTCGGTGATGGGTTTAGTATTAATGTCATCCCATTTATCTAAAAATGAAATTACTTTTTTGTAGTCACTGTTAGCCATTGCTAATTGCGCTAAGCTAAATGTAGTGCTTATACGTAATGACTCAGGAATTCCTTCCTCTGCAACTACTTTTTCAAACGAGGCTATTGCTTTTGGTAAATCGTTCTCGTTGTAATAAATAAACCCATAAAAGTTATGCATCATCGCAATTTCGTATGAATTCATACTTGATGAGCGCTCATTGATGGTATCTAATGCCTCAAGCCCTGCTTTAACGTCGCCATCATCAGCTAGTTTTTGCGCTCGCGCCAATTGGCTGTACACCTTTTCACGCAATGCAGGCACTCGTTTAGTTTTTTGCTCTTGTGCTGCATTGGCTGTGGCTACATCTACACTGGGTAAAATGCTCAACGCACTAGGAGCAATAATACTTGTACTTATCGCTGCGGTGCAAAACAGTGTTAATTTCAAAAGTTTTGCTACAGGTCGTAATGTTGTCATTGATTTCATAATCATCTCACTTTTCGAACCATTTATTCGTAGGTTTAATTAATCGCTAAATTAACCACTGATCTGGAAAGAAATTTTATTCTGAACACCCGCAACTTCAACGGCTTCCCCATTCACTACGCGTGGTTTGTATTTAAATTTAAGTGCTGCATCCATAGCCGCTCTGTCAAACAGTGACTCTGGCTCTGCTTTTAAAACATGAGGTTCACGCACAGTGCCTTGCTTAGTTACTGTAAATTCAACAATAACGTAACCTTCTATACCTCGAGATAAAGCACGGCGTGGGTATACAGGGGCTACTTTTACAATGGGTAAATATTCACCGTCACTTGAGTCCAGTGATAAGCCACCTGATAGGTTTACATCCGCATCCACATTTGCTCCAAAGTCAAAGTTATTAGCATTTGCAGTCGCATCGCTACTTTGCATCTGTGGTGATTCCATCGGCGGCGGTGGCTCCTTTGGTGTCGGTGGTTTTTGTGGTTTTCGTTCTTTCTTTTGTATGCTCTCTTCTTTTTTAAGCCTTACAAAATCAAGTACATTGCCCTTAGCAGGCTCACTCATTGCCCCTTCGCCACCGGTGATCAGTGCTTGCATGCCTAAAAACAGCATAAAAGTCACTACACCGGCTACAATTAATGCTACTAAATAACGCATTACTAACCCTTATGCTTCTTGAGCTGCAATCGACACATCAAACACACCAGCGGCGCGTGCTGCATCCATTACTTTAATTAAAGTATCGGTTGTAGACTTTTTGTCTGCCTGAATGACAACACTACCTTGTGGGTTTTCAGCTTTTAAGCGTTCAATATTTGCTTGAACTGCACGTATATCAATTTGACGCTTGTTGATCCAAATTTCACCTTGATCTGAAATAGCCACTAATATGTTTGCACGTTCTTTTTTTACTGCTGTTGCAGCTTCAGGGCGGTTCACATCTATACCGGCCTCTTTTACGAACGACGCTGTTACAATAAAGAAAATAAGCATAATAAAAACAACATCTAGCATAGGTGTCATGTTTATTTCTTCAGCCTCATCTTCTTGCATTAAATTACCTAAAGGTGCTCTCATTTTATTCTCCTAGAATAAGCGACTGTATATAGCCGCTTATCAAAATATACTTAATGGTCTAATACCATGCTGTCTTCAAGAAGTTCTACTTCGCGTTTTGCTTTACGTTGTAAATACGTTGAGGCAAATACACCTGATAACGCACCCACCATGCCCGCCATTGTTGGAATAGTTGCTTTAGATACACCCGATGCCATTGAACGGGCACTGCCCGTACCTGTAATTGCCATAACATCAAATACTTCGATCATTCCGGTCACGGTTCCTAACAACCCCAGTAGCGGGCATAACGCAACCATTACATTAATTAAGGGTAAATTAGTGTTAAGTCGCATGCTCGCTCGCGAGATCATTGCTTGGCGTATTTGCTCAGCATTCCAACTGTTACGTTCTTGGCGAGTAGTCCATGTGTTTTTGACATCTTTTTTATAGCTACGAAAACCATTAAAAAAATAAATAAATCGCTCAAGTATCAATAACCACATCGCGAAGATTAACACCCCGATGACCAAGAGAACTTGGCCACCAGTGTCGAGAAAATCACGGATAGCATTGATTGAGTCAATCAATAGCACCATGGTTTATTCTCCTTTCTCACTTCGTTGGGCTATAATTCCCGCGCTCTGCTCTTGTAAAATAAGCAATAAACCTTTTGAGCGAGTATTAAGTAGTGTGTATATAAATACAGTAGGAATCGCCACAACCAAACCCAGTACCGTAGTGACTAGTGCTTGAGAAATACCACCCGCCATTAACTTAGGATCCCCAGTACCAAATAATGTGATTGCTTGGAATGTGTTGATCATGCCGGTTACTGTGCCGAGTAAGCCCAATAGCGGTGCAACCACTGAAATAATTTTGATAAGTGTTAAATTTCGGGTGATTTTTGGCATTTCACGTAAAATGGCTTCGCTTAATTTAAGTTCAAGCGTGTCGTAGGCTACATTTGGGTAATCGTCTTTTACTTTCATAACTCGACCCAATGGATTGTCATCTCGCGCTACATTATCCTTTAACTGACGACGGATTTTGCCACCTACCAGTAGTAAAGATACAAAGCGCTCAATCGCAATTAAAAGTGCCAATAGACCCACACCTAAAATAACGTAACCAACGGCTCCACCCTGATGTACTTGCTCAACGGTGTCTGGGGCTTGCACTAATAAACCTAAGATTGAACCACCCGTTGGGTCTAGCGCAAACTGCACAACACCACTTTTGGCATTTTGTAAATCACCCGCTGTCGCGGTATAACGAGATACAGGTTGGCGAGTAAGCTCACTTAGCGTATTTGTAACTGGGTTATACTCTACGTATTTACCGTTCGAGATTAAGTTAAAAGCACCTACTCGCATTACTTCTTGCTCTGCTTTATTACCGCCTTCAACTATAACCGTGGTAGTAAAGCGACTTACTTTGCCCTGCTCTGTCATTTCGCGTTGTAATTCGTACCATACTTTTTCTATATCTTCGATTGATGCAAGCTTTGAAGTCGATCCCATTTTTTGAGCAAGGTCGTCCATAAATGCACTTCGACCTGGTAATTGTGCAGATACCACAGACGTTGCGAACTTATTGCTCGAATCACCTGCAACTTGCTGCAATACACCAAATAGCTCTTTGAGTGAGCCCATCCGCTTAGATAAAGTGTCAGTTAAATTTGCAAGCTTAACTTCATTTTCTTCAAACTGTGTTTCTAGTCGCTCAGATTCAACAAGCATTTGATTACGCTTTGCTTGTGTGTCTTTTAACATTTGTACTTGTTCGTTTTGACGTGTTGCAAACACTTGTTCACGCTGTTTATTTTCTGCAGTTTGAACAGATTTTCCTTCTTCTAGCGTCTTAAGGAGCGAATCAAGGTTCATTGCCTCAGCAGCTACACTGGCACCCGCAAAGCTAATACTTGCAGCAAATAAAGCCATTTTTGTCATTTGTGTAAACAATTTCATTTTTAACCTCTTATTTTGCTGCATGTACTGGCAGAGTTAACATATCTGGGGCAAGTTGCTTGCGCGCTATGCGTAAACCTTTGTTGATTTGGCTTATTGTTGAATCAGCTAATGCTGTAAACGATTTTGTTTGTGCATCCCAGCTACCGGCTTTTTTACCATCACGTGTTAAATAAATAAGCTCTAAACGGCCGATGCGTAAAAAGTCCACTTCACGCTCTTTTCCACTTACCTCTAACAACGCGGTATACGCTTCAATTGTACGGCCGTAATCAACTTCGACCTGGTAAGCTTCAAGTACGCGACGAAATTTTTCGCTTGACGTAATATCAGCTCGATCCATCATGGTTTTTAAAGAGGCTAACCGTTTTGCACGCTCATCTTGTAAAAATGGCACATCAAGCGATACAAATTGCTCAAGGCCTGTGATCATACGCATCATTAATGGTGTAATTTGACGTTCAATAATAGAAACCTGATCCATTGACAGATTTAAAGATTCCATTTCTTCTATTTGATTATTTAACTGCTTAGTTAGCTGGGCGTTGTAAACAGCTAAGCCATCAATCTCTTTATTGAGGGTTTTAAATTGCTGTAAACGACCTTGCATTGAATCTGCAATCTTGTCTATTTTTGTTTGTGATTGCGCAGCTGATTTATTAATTTCACTGCTTTTATCAATAACCTTATCTAAATCGTTTGCGTGTACTGCTGCACTTGCGGCCACAATACCAGCTAAGATTAATGGTTTAACGCCTTTCATCGCATACACCTTTACTCGTTAATTAGCGGATTTGCTAGTTTGTTTTTTAAGGTCATAAACTTTGTAATATAAATAATTTATGACTTTAGAATTTCAATGAGCAGGAGTTTATAGATAAAACATGACAAGGATGTTGCGTAAAAAAGTCGCTTTTATGACAGTGGTAACAATAAAGACTTATAAAGGGGATTTGACAAAAAGAAGGGATATTAATTAATCAAACACCCTTCAATTTATGTGTTTTAATTTAAATTTGTTCAATCTAGGGGCGATTTAATCGCGGCGTGAGGTTTGTAATCGAGTGAACTAAGTAAAAACCGAGCAACAAAGAGTTAATCGTCCCTAGATCGAGCTCAAAGGGCAGCGCATGTTTGGCATTTATGCTGCGTTATCGCCTATTTATGTGGAATAACCAGAGTTCAGGTTAGTTATTAATAGATATCACTTTATTTCGCCCAAGCGCTTTAGCCCTATACAAAAATTCATCCGCTTCTTTTAAGCCATTGCTATAGCCTTCCACTTCATTTACTTGTGCAACGCCAATGCTACAGGTGATAGTCACTTTTTTATTGTCGTTAGTAATCATTAAATGCTTTGCCACACATTCACGAAAGTCATCGGCTAATAAAGTTGCTTCAGCCGATTTGAGTTTTGGTAAAATGACCACAAACTCTTCCCCACCGTAGCGAGATTTTAAAGCAGACGTTGAAAACTGTGATTCGAGTAATTTAGTAAATTCAATCAAAACGGTATCACCAAAGCCATGACCATATGTATCGTTCAAGGATTTAAAATTATCTAAATCGATTAATAAAATTGAGAAGGGTAAATATTGCTCAGGTCGAGTTTGTGCAAGCTTTAAAAAATGCGAGGTTATAAAACGCCTATTAGCAACACCTGTTAAGGGATCAGTATAAGCGTCTTGCTTTTGTTCAAGCGTAATATCAGCAATAGCCAAATGACTTTTATGCCTAAAATACTCACCAATAAACGAAAATAAAAAAACAAGGGAAAAAGAAGCTATAAAACGGGTTTTTTCTACATCACCATAACTAACTTGGCCAAAATTGGGACCATATAAAAGCGCAATACAGCAAAGTAGTAAACTTAGACCCAACCAACAACCAAGCCGCACGCCTAAACTCGCGAAGGTAACCACAGGATAAAACATCAGCCAATACAAAGCAGTGTTTTCTTTTCCACCAGTATAAGTAAGCGCAATACACATAATGAATACAATGATCATACTGATCAATGCGACAATTTCGAGTTTACCTGTTTTTATAAAGTAAATTGCACAACTTATAATTGTAAAGTTCACTATCACCAAAGCAACAGTTAGTATTGGTGAATAAACGCTATAATTTAAAAACACCAGCAGCGTGATCACCACTATTGCAATGCCTATCATAGTAAATAAAGAAAACGCTTGGCGTTGCTTATCTGAACTATAAACACTGTCGATGTTTATTACATTGAGCCAATTTTGTTTATTTACCATGTTTTATGCATTACCTATACTTTAAATTTTTTAACCATACTGTCTAAATTACTAAACTGTTGCTTAAGCTTAGTGCATTCATTAAGTGTATTATTTAGATTGCCAATACCTTGCTCAGAAAGTTCGCTGATAGTGCGAATATCAGTATCTAATATTTTAACAACCTGATTTTGTTCATCTGTTGCATTAGCAACGGTATGGTTGGCATTATTAATTTGTTTTATCGCTTCAATAATTTGTGACATTACATCGCCAACAGCATCCGCTTGTTGAACACTTTTTTCGCTATCCTCTAAACTGGTTTTCATCAGTTCAACAGCTAAATTTGAGCCCTTTTGCAACTGACCAACGGTGTCTTCAATTTCTTGAGTAGATTGCTGAGTTCTGTACGCGAGTTGCCTTACTTCATCCGCAACGACTGCAAAGCCTCTACCAGCCTCACCGGCTCGAGCCGCCTCAATTGCAGCATTGAGTGCCAGTAAATTAGTTTGCTCACTGACCCCTTTAATAACTTCGAGAACTTGACCAATACTTACTGTGTGAGCATTTAGGCTATTTATCGTTTGCTGTGCTTGCTCAATATTGGCAGATAGTTGATGAATACTTGCTACATTATTATTTAATGTTTCCTGGCTCTGCGTGGAGTGTTGATTTGCATCTTTTGCTAACTGAGAGGCATTGCTCGCATTATGAGATATATCCAACGCAGTAGCTGAAAATTGGTTAATAGCTGCCGCTACATTATTAGTACGTTTACTTTGATCATCAAACATTGATAGCGACGAGTGCGTTTGCGAAACCAGACTTGTTATTGCCTCCTCTAATAGTGCTGTTGTGTGTTTTACTTGCTCAATAGAGTGCTGAATTTTTTCAATAAACATGTTAAAAAAATGACTTAGCTCGCCAAATTCATCATCATTTTCGACGACCAAACGACGTGTTAAATCGCCCTCGCCTTGCGCTATATCTTTAATGGCATCGTTTAATCGATTCATCGGTTGCATTAAATAACGTAACAGCATTTGCATTAAAAGCACAATAACGGCAATACCGATAACCATATATAAAGCCGCCATTTTTCCAAAGCTTGATACACTTTCGAATGCTTTATCTTTATCTATAACCACACCTAAGTACCAGTCAACGTTCTCAATACCGCGTATCTTAGTAAATGAGATTAATTTAGTTTGGCCTTGAACCTCATACTCTGTAAATGTGCTTTGCAAAGGCGTAGCTGTACCGAATAACTCAGTCGTATTTTTTAAATTAAGTGCGCTATCTGGGTGGCTAAGGACCTGCGCGTTTTCATCAAGTAAAAAGCCATACCCCAAACCTAAAAAGTCAATATCAGCAATAATTTTAGAAACGGTTTGCATATCAATATCAGCACCCGCAACACCGCTAAATTGACCATTATCTTGTATAGGTACAACGGCTGAAATGGTTAACTCATTTGTAGTTACGTCGATATAAGGAGTGGTAAAAGCCGTATTTGATTTATTCTCTACTAGCTTATACCAAGGCCGTGCTGTTGCATCAAAGTCGGGGGGTAAAACAACCGTTTCATCATTTAAAATAAATACACCACTGGATTTACCAATATACGTGTTTTTAAAACTACCGGCTAATTCTGCTGTATTAAGCTGAGATAAGGTAAGTGACTTAGAATCGCCAATTTTATACGTCTTAGCAACAGAGACGACAATTGCAAGTTTAGCATTGAGCCAGCTCGCTATATTTTGTGAAACAGATTCTGAATTTTGCTGTAAAACGAGCGCTAACTGTTGCTGTGTTTCATTGCGCATCGATACATAATTATTAATAGTAAAAAGACCAAGAACGAGCACTAGCACTAGCGATGCTGCAATCGTAACCTTACTTGTAAATTTCAATGAGTTGAACATAAACGCCCTTATTTATTTTTATCTTTATAAGCATTTACATTTTAGCAAAATTTAACAAAACATCTTAGCTCTTGAGGCTTATAAGTGGGTAATTGATTAAAAATAAGAATAAAGACTTAAAGCAAGTATCAGAAAACCTGCTGGTTAGAAATATGATTAGTTTTACACGCGCCTATTGGAGCGTTCCAAAAGAATATTGTTTTATAAGTGACTGAATACGTATTCAGTCACTTATAAAAAGTCGGCGTTTACCACTTTTTAGCTAGGCGTACGACGTTAAATCCGTACCAAGCAATAAATACATAGCAGATCATGGGTATAAAAAAGCTATCTTGTATACTTATCGTATCTGCAATTAAAGCTTGAGCTAATGGTACGAGTGCACCCCCTACAATCGCTAAACATAACCAACCCGAACCTTTACTCGTGAGCGGCCCAAGTCTTTCAATAGCAACAGAAAAAATAGTCGGAAACATGATCGAATTAAATAAGCCAATCGCAAGTACGGAATATAAAGCAACATCGCCTTGGGTAAAAATAGTGGTCAACAATAATGCAATAACGCAGCAGGCATTAAATGCTATCGCTTTAGAGGGGGCTATTTTTTGCAGTAAAGCTGAGCCTATAAAACGGCCAACCATAGCGCCTCCCCAGTAATAGCTAATCAAAGTAGCGGCTGCATGTTCTTCTAGTCCTGCAATATGAGCCTCTCCAAAATAATTAACTAAAAAACTTCCTATTGCTACCTCACCACCTACATAACAAAAAAGAGCAATAACCCCCATTTTTAAATGTGGTGCTTGCGCCAAAGAGCGTGCTTGATCTCGCTGATTATTTTCTTCTTTGTGCGATTCTATTTCAGGAAGTTTAATAAATGCAAATACAATAGCAATAATAAGGAGTGCAGCCGCTAGCATCAAATAAGGTACTTTTACCGATTCAGCTGTAGCTGCAGAAGCCGCAAGTGTGCCAGCTGTACCGAAAAACAATAAGCCACCAACATAAGGCCCTACGGTTGTGCCTAATGAATTTAATGCTTGTGCTAAATTAAGGCGTGATGAGGCTGTCTTTTCAGGACCTAAGGCAGCTACATAAGGGTTAGCTGAAACTTGCAAGACAGTAATACCAGAAGCGAGAACAAATAAAGCGCTTAAAAAGATCCAATATTCATGCACCACTACAGCAGGGTAAAATAATAAACACCCTATAGACGCAACGACGAGCCCTGTTAAAATACCTTTTTTGTAACCTAGTTGTTTAACTAACATCCCTGCCGGAATAGAGACAATAAAGTAAGCCCCAAAAAAGCAGAATTGAATTAACATTGCTTCAAAGTAGCTTAGGTCAAATACCCCCTTTAGGCGTGGTATTAGTACATCGTTTAAAACAGTTATAAACCCCCATAAAAAAAAGAGGGTTGTCATCGCAGTCAGTGGGAACAGGTAATTTTTATTTGGCTGCTCATTGACCGCGAATGGTTGATTTGTATTTAGTTCACTCACGTTGTTTTCACTCCATTAACAAGTTGAAAACGATTTTACATGTTTATCAGCGAATTACACATAAACTAAAAAAGAACGTTCCAATTATATATGGATTTCAATACCAACCTGCTTATATATGGGGTCTATTTAACGTTAAGAAAATTACGCTAGAACTAGGCAAAAATTTTTGTATCTAGGGCGTGTTGACCTTTGTGGATTGAAATTTGTTCAATCTAGGGGCGATTTAATCGCGGCGCGAGGTTTGTAACCTAGTGGGCTAAGTAAAAACCGAGCAAAGCTTCCGCGTCCTGCTCACGCCCCTTACCTACATCCATGTAAGCAACAAAGAGTTAATCGCCCCTAGAAAGAACCCAAAGGGCAGCGCATGTTTGGCATTTATGCTGCGTTATCGCCTATTTATGGGGAACAACCACACACCATAGGCTCTGCCTTGCCTAAATACCAAACAGTCTGCTGCAAAATTAATCACGAAAGGTCAACACGCCCTAGTTGTTCTAAATAAAAAATTTTAACGACGTTATAGTGCAATTTAATTCGTTAAATTGATCAAAGATTTATGCAGTTTGGTATAAGATCAAGATTGGCATTCATGACTCAAAAAATTGATTAAACGTTCTGTTTCACCACTATTATGAAACTGATACAAACTTTTATTAATATTATCTAAAATCAGCAGCCAATCGGGAGTCAATTTACTGATTGCAAAATAAAGTGGGTTATATTGCAACGGTATGGTTTCTTGCGCTAGCGAGCTTAATAAGAATTTTTTTTCAGAGGAGGTTAACGAGGAGTATTCTACAGAGAACTTGAGCACAGTCGGATCACCTATAATTAAGTCAACACGTTTCGCTGCCAGTAATTGTACCAGCTGTAAATCATCAACTGCGCTAATAATTTGAAATTCATTATTGTCCATCATGGCATCAAACTCGGGGGTATTTTGATAACCGCGTACAACCCCTATTTTTTGACCTTTAAGTGATTTTAAATTACCTGAAAACCGATCAACTTCACCTTTTCGTTTTAAAAAAGCAATTTCACCGCCTTTAAATGAATTTGATAAACCCAGTAATTCACGGCGTGTTTTGCCCTGCACATAATCAGAAGGCGCTGTATCTTCAATAAAGTATTCGGGCATGAGTATGTCCGCTTTACCCAGCTCAACATTTCGTACCGCGCGTGCCCAAGGTAAAAACTCAATATAAACGCTGTAGCCTTTACTGTTTAACAATGCGACTGCAAATTGATAAACCCAGCCCTTATTACATAAATGATCGCCAATGTAAGGAGGCCACTCCACGGTAGCAATATGAATTATTTTCTCCGCGTTTTTAGCCTCAAATAGTAAACCCGATTTATGGTTATAACCAGCTAAAACACGCTTAGTGTTATCATGATAATAATTGATCGACAGATCCGCGTAGCTATTAAAGCTAATTAATAAAAAAACAAAAGCTAAGTAGTGCATATAAATCCTAGGGCCTATTGGCCTGTCAGGATTGAAATTTGTTCTATCCAAGGGCGACTAATCACGGCGCAAGGTTTCTAGCCCTGTGGGCTCTATAACCGTTCCTGCGTCACTCTTATGACTTATATCACTGTAAGCCCGAGCAAAACTTCCGCGTCCTACTCACATCTTTCACCTACATCCATATAAGCAACAAAGAGTAAATAGCCTTTAGATAGAACCCAAAGGGCAGCACATGTTTGCCATTAATACTGCGTTATCGCCTATTTATGGGGAGTAACCACACCAAATAAACACTGCTTTACCTAAAAGGTCAACAGGCCCTAATATAAAGCGACGTTTTTAGTGTAGATCGAAATAAAATTTTTGCAGGAATGTGCTAGGTTATATTTTCAAAACAGAAGAAATCAAGGCTTTCATCAGTCAAATAATAATTAAGGCAAGCCCTTTGCTTGACTAGCCAAAATATTTCATATTATTACTAGGGGCTGTTGATCTTTCAAGTATACTTTTTAAACAGCATAGTGAGCAGGTATAATTTACTTCGCCAAAAACAAAAAATAGCGACTCACTATGCCAAGGCTAATGTTAACAGATGAACGTTGGGAAATCCTGTACAAAGCAATGTTAAGTTCGGGGAGAATTTATGATAAGCCAGCGCATCGAATAACGATGGAAGGAATACTTTATCGGATGCGAACAGGTTTGCCATGGCGTGATTTACCAAAAGAATTTGGGTGCTGGAGCAAGGTCTTTCGACGATTTAACCTATGGTCAAGAAAAGGGGGTTTATCTCATGCTTTCAATACATTAGTGGATTCTGAAGACGTCGAATGGCTCTTTATAGATGGGGGAGTATTATCAGTGCTCATCAACATGGAACAGGGGCAGCTTCTTCAGCGACCGAAGATATAGGGAAAAGCCGAGGAGGCAACTCAACCAAGATCCATTTAGCGGTAGATAGCGGCGGCTTACCTGTTTACTTTGAGCTTTCACAAGGGCAAGTAAACGATATCGTTCATGCAAAAAGTTTGGTAGAAAACTCGCCGAAAGCTGAACATGTTGTCGCAGATAAGGGTTACGATAGCGACACTTTTCGTGAGGAAGTAGAAAAAATGGGAGCAGATTCAACAATTCCAAGAAGAAAACACCAGAAGAAAGGGAATGAGGATGTTGATTGGTGCTTATATAGATACAGGCATTTAGTTGAAAATGCATTTGGTAGAATTAAAAATTATCGAGCGATAGCAACAAGATACGATAAGTTATCGCGTAATTATTCAAGTATGGTTACGCTTAGTTTTTTGATGATGTGGCTGCCAATGCATGCGTGAACAATTTATATACAGCAAAGATCAACAGCTCCTAGGGCGTGTTGACCTTTGTGGATTGAAATTTGTTCAATCTAGGGGCGATTTAATCGCGGCGCGAGGTTTGTAATCTAGTGGGCTAAGTAAAAACCGAGCAAAGCTTCCGCGTCCTGCTCACGCCCCTTACCTACATCCATTTAGGCAACAAAGAGTTAATCGTCCCTAAAAACAACCCAAAGGGCAGCGCATGTTTAACCTCGAAAGATAAACAGATATAGCCTTTGTGTTTAACAGAAACGAAGGGAAAGAGCTAATACGCCCTACTTTTTTTGCCATTTCATTTTGTTATTGGTATCACGGGAGCTAATAATAGTTGTGTCGCAACTTTCAACGCCGCCTAATTTAGCTAAGCGATCATATAAAACAACATTGCAGGTAGCAGCTAAGTTCATACAGCCGATAGTCGGAATATAAACCACTTCATCGCACCACTTTAAAACCTCTTTGGGGATAGAGCCATCTTCAGGGCCAAATACATAAAATGCGTTTTTAGGATGCACAAAATCAGGCAGCGGTGTAGCACCTTCAATTAGCTCAATAACAACAACTGTTGCACCCTTTGGCTTCACTTTTTCTAAACTATCCGTTTCAGTTAAAGGGATACGCTCAACCACATTTTTTGTATCGGTATGAAATTTTTTAGCGTTTAAATAACGATTACCTGTAAAAAAAACTTGGCTCGCGTTGTAACACCCTGCAGCACGAAGTACACCGCCAACATTAGTAGGGCTTTTTGGATTAATTAAACCAATTACAGCTTGTTGTTTGCTCATTAATCAGCGTCCTTTGTAGGCCACTCTGCAATGTATAAATCAAAATCATCGAGTTTTACGTCGCAATCTTTTACTGTTTTATCTTTTACAGAAATACCTAACTGATGCATCTTTGTTTTATCACCACTGTTTAATAGCGGATGCCAAGAAGCCAAGCCGCGACCTTCGTGTAAGCGTCGGTAACTACAGCTTTGAGGCATAAAGAAAATGTCTTTTAGGTTTTCTTTGGTAAGTTTTACACAAGAAGGTACAAGGGTTTGGCGGTTTTCGTACTCGCTACAACCACACGTGTTGTTATCCAAGTACTGGCACACAATATTAGTAAATATTAATTGCTCGCCTTCACGTAGTTGATCGGTTGCAGTAAATTCGTCTTCATCTTCACTATCAATAAAGGTATTTAAACAACATTTACCGCACCCATCACAAATGGCTTCCCATTCGTTTTGGCTCATGTCGCTTAAGCTTTTTTTAAGCCAAAATTGTGTATTTGCTAATTGTTGATCAAACATAGTTTACTCGCGCCCCCTAAAGAGCGCGCATTCTAACGTATTGCTGCAAATGGCGCAAAGCCAATACCCTTTAAAAATACTATCTTTGCGCTACAAATTAGCGTTGGAATTTAACCCAACGCTTAATTTTTTCTTCTAAAATTGGCATCGGCAATGCCCCATCGATTAATATTTGTGTATGAAACGCTTTAATATCAAACTGATCACCGAGCTCTTTTTTACAGTATTCACGCAGATCTTGAATTTTAAACTGCCCTAACTTATAAGAAAGTGCTTGCCCAGGCCATGCGATATAACGTTCCACTTCAGCAACAACGTCGCTTTTTGCCATAGACGAATTAGCAAGCATGTAGTCAATCCCCTGCTGACGCGTCCACCCTTTTGCATGAAAACCGGTATCAAGCACTAAACGCATAGCACGTAATTGCTCATCAGATAAACGGCCATACCACATATAAGGGTCGGTAAATAAACCAAGCTCTTTACCAAGACTTTCAGCGTACAGAGCCCAGCCTTCAGCAAATACGGTGTAACCACCAAATTTTCTGAAATTAGGTAAACCTTCTATTTCTTGCTGTAGCGCAATTTGAAAGTGGTGTCCTGGGGCAGCTTCATGAATCGATAAAGTTTCGAGTAAAAATTTAGGCTGTGCTTTTAAGTTAAAGGTATTGATATAAAAAATACCTGGACGAGAGCCATCTGGTGCGGGAGATGAGTAAGATGCCCCTGCAGCCGACTGTGCTCGGTATGCTTCAACCGGCTTCACTACATAAGGTGCTTTTGGGGCGACATCGAACAATAAGGGGACACGTGCATCTATCTTTTTCTTAACGTTTTCGTACGCTGCAACAAGTTCATCCGCTGTATCAAAGTAAAACTCATCTGAATCTCGTAAGTGAATAAAAAATGCAGCTAAGTCATCTTTAAAACCGACTGTCTCTTTTACTTTTTTCATTTCACTTAAAATACGCGACACTTCACTCAAACCAATTTCATGAATTTCGTCAGCGGATAAGCTCAGTGTGGTATTTTTTTTAATTTTGTGTTCGTACCATGCCTTTCCATTTGGTAAATCGCTATAGCCTACTGTTTCTCGGCTATTAGGAATATATTGCTCAACTAAGAACTGACTCATGCTGTTATAGGCAGGTACTAAACGCTGCATAATTAGCTCACGATATTGTGCGGTAATATCTTCTTTTTGCTGTGCACTGAACGATTCTGGTAGGTTTTTAATTGGCCCCCAAAATAACGAATCCTCGGCTTTTGTCACAACATGCGCTTTAAACTGTGGGGCAAGTTTTTGTGCAAGAGGTTTAGGCAACACCACCCCTAACTCAATGCCTTGAGCCATTGATTTCTCAACACTTGCTAGCCACTTAATAAAACCATCGCTACGGGTTAGAAAATGAAGATAGTCATCGGGCGTTTTAAATGGCTGTGCACTTTGTCCTGAGCCAAAGCCCGCATAGGTATTATGTGCGCCCGACATTTGATTAATAGGCAATAAATAATCAGGGAATTGCATACCTTCTAGCTTCAATGCTAAATCACGATTTAATATTTCGTAACTTAATAATGCTTGCCCGCTTAGCTGAGCTTGATCAATATATGCTAATCGTTGTTGATATTTTTTATAAAAAGCCGCTTTTTTATCACGATTGTGTTGTGAGATTTCAGCAGTAAATTTATCGTTAAATTCACTACGACCATTATAGGTTGCGCTGATTGGGCTAAATGTAAGAGACTCATCGTAATATTGTGCAACAAGCACATCAAGTTGTTGCTGGGCAGAAAGTTCTGAAATAATACTTGCTGGATCGTTTGTTGTAGTTGGCGCAGTACTGTTACTAGCACTTGCGTTAAGCTCTGTATTAATGCAACCAGTTAATGTAAACATTACACCGCTGGCTACTAAAGCTAATTTAATTAATTTCATGATAATCCTTTTAAAATTTGCCCGCTGATTATGAGCATTAATAGTGACTAAATAAAGAAATTACGACAGATTACGTTCATCGCTATTTATTTGCTCTTTTAATTAAGCTTGGTACAGTCAAGGAAGTTCCTACTTTCTCTATAAGAAGAATAAAATGAAAAAACACCTGCTCTCAGCTTCTATAACATTATTGTGTTTAACGAGCTTAAATGTGCACGCCGTAACTTATGTATCGGCAAAAGCCATGCTAGATGTAGAAAACGGTACGTTAATACAATCGCCATTAATTACCATTGATAATGGCATGATCATATCCATAGAACGCAATAAAAAACCAACGCTCACCAAAACAGATAAGTTAATTGATTTACCAGCGCTAACGCTACTTCCAGGTTTAATGGATATGCATGTGCATTTAACAAGCGATCCTACGGTTCCTCGCAGTGAACGTTTAGGGCAGTCAGTGCCACGTATGGCGATTAAGGCCGCTCATTTTGCAAAAAAAACACTCGAAGCCGGATTTACAACGGTGCGTAATGTTGGCGCTGAAGGTTATAGTGTAATAGCAGTACGTGATGGTATAAATGCGGGTGATATTGTTGGCCCACGTATTTGGGCTGCAGGACCAGCACTGGGCATTACAGGTGGGCATTGTGATAACAACCGCCTTCCGCCAGAACTTAAATATACATCAACAGGTATAGCAGATGGCCCTTGGGCTGCACGTATAAAAGTGCGTGAGAACATAAAGTATGGTGCAAATGCGATTAAGTTTTGTGCCACGGGTGGTGTGTTTTCAAAAGGCACTAAAGTAGGCGTACAGCAATATTCTTTTGAAGAAATGAAAGCCATTGTCGATGAAGCTCACATGCGAGATTTACCCGTAGCCGCGCATGCACACGGAACAAGCGGAATAAAAACGGCTATTAAAGCAGGCGTTGATAGTGTTGAACACGCCAGCTTTTTAGACGACGAAGCAATAGCGCTTGCAAAAAAGCACGGTACTTGGCTCTCTATGGACATTTACAATACCGAATACACGCTGAGCTTTGGTGAGCAAAACGGCGTTGACGAAGAAAACCTCAATAAAGAACGCCAAGTATCTAAAAAACAACGCGATAGCTTTAGCCGTGCGGTTAAAGCCGGCGTTAAAATGGTGTTTGGCACCGATGCTGCAATTTATCCCCATGGTGATAACGCAAAGCAATTTTCACGTATGGTTGAATTTGGCATGACTGAGCTGCAGGCAATCCAAGCATCAACGATTAATAGCGCGAAACTATTAAAAATGGACGATCAGTTAGGACAAATTAAAATAGGCTTTGCCGCAGATTTAATTGCTGTAAAAGGCAACCCATTAAAAGACATCGCCTTATTAGAGCAAATTCCTTTTGTAATGAAAGCAGGCATTATTTATAAAGAAAATAAATAATAAAATAAAGGCGGTGTACTCTCAGTGCACGCCTTTATAATCTTTTAAGCCAGCGTGTTTACTCTCTTACATACATCTCAATTTAAACTAAATGTTAACTAGTTTAAATTAAAGTTGCTAAAAAACAGTTTAAAGCTCAAACATCAATCAAACAGTTCCAGTTTAGAAAAATAATTGAACTTTTTATTCACTTTAAAAATAATAACCATTATCATTCGCGCAAACTTGTTAAATGCGAATAATTATCACCCCATGAAAAAATTTAAATACTCACTACTTACTCTTGCATGCTTAAATGCACAGGCAGCTATTGCAGTTACCACAGCGGAAGAAGACATTGAACGTATAAGCGTATACGAAAAACAAAACCGCGTTGTTATGAGTTCAGGACTTGCGACTAAATCTGACATGTCGTTAATGGAAACGCCAGCACCGGTTGTGATTATTGACCGAGAACTCATTGAATCTCAAGGCGTTGACAATTTACAAGATTTAGTAAGAAACGTGAGTGGCTTAACACAAGCTGGAAACAACTACGGCATTGGTGATAATTTAATCGTTCGTGGTTTAGGCGCTAACTACACCTACGATGGCATGTATGGTGGTGCAGGACTTGGCAACACATTTAACCCTACGCGTTCGCTGACCAATGTGGACTCTGTCGAAATATTAAAAGGCCCTGCAACGGGTTTATACGGTATGGGCAGTGCCGGTGGCGTCATTAATTTAATAGAAAAAAAACCTGAGTTTAACGAAAATCACAAAGTGGCTGTCGAGCTTGGTCAGTGGGATAGTTATGCACTGTCTGTTGATAGCACAAATGCGATTACCGAAGATTTAGCGTACCGTGTGGTGGCTAAAACAGCATCAAGCAATGGCTTTCGTGATTTAAAAGAAAACCGTGATGAAATTTTTACGTCATTAAAATATGTATTTAGTGATAAGCAAAACATCATGCTTTCAGCTGCATACATTAAAGATGCGATTGCGGTTGACTCTATCGGTCACCCTATTCGTATATTCAACTCTGCGTCGGTAAATGGTCTAACAGCAGGAGAAGTAACTGGTGCCGATTTAGTAAATGATGCCACATCAGCAGGTTTACAACTCAATGAATCACAACGCGACCAATTAGCAAGTTCATTATCCGCATCAGATGGCTTAACGCCTTATAGCTTTGGCACAAACGGTATTATTTCACCGATGGCTAAAGATAACGAAGGTGAAGAACTACGTTTTAAATTAACGCATAACTATTACATTACCGACGATTTGTTTTTAAATCAGCAGCTACAATATCGTAATTACACATCAAGTTTTGCACGCCAAACAGGTGCTTATAACTATGTATATTGGGATCGTAGAGGGGTAATTAATCAAGATCCAAGAGCGCCATTAGTGGTTGACGATGTACTTTACCCTTTTGCAGCTCGCCGACAAGAATATCGTCAAGTTGAAGCGGATGAAAAGTCGTGGCAATATTTTGCTGATTTACGCTATGACTTTATGTTGGGCGGCGTAGACAATGAGCTACTTTTAAACGCAAATTATGAAGATCGTGATATCCGCTTTGAGCAATATTCAATTTACGATAAAGACTATATTATTAGAGATAAAAACAAAGCAATTAGTTACCAGGGTAAGCTTCCGTACATTTTTGATATTAGAAACCCAAACTGGCCAACAGGTAACTTTGAAGATTACGATCCACTTAAAACAAGTAATTACAATAAAAAAGTACAAGCATGGGGCTTAGGTATTCAACATGTAGCGTATATAAATGATCAATTTACTACGCGTATAGGGGCGGCTTATAACCAAATTAAACAAAGCTATGAACACCTTGGCGTTGATGCGCGTTATAGACAGAGCCTTGCAGCACCTAAGCCTAAAGCGAATACCTCTGACGGAGGTTTGACGTATAACTTAGGCGCAACATATCAACCTAATGAAGACCTATCTATTTTTGTCAACCACTCGAAAGGCCGGACGGCTTATAGTGTTTTAGGCACAGTGACAGGTAACGAAGCCGACCGAAAAGATTCTGAATCATTAAGTAATGATTTAGGGGTTCGTTTCAAGGCATTTGATGATCAATTACTTGCCTCAGTTGTTATATTTGAAAGCGCTCGTACAAACCTACAATACAGTAACCCACTGTATGAAGCTGGCGTATCAGCCCCGAATGTCAGCGAAAACTTTTTTGACGGTAAAGAAGAGACCAAAGGTATTGAGCTTGATTTAAACGCGTACTTAAACGATAAGTGGAA
Organism: Pseudoalteromonas aliena SW19; assembly: GCF_014905615.1. NCBI lineage: Bacteria > Pseudomonadati > Pseudomonadota > Gammaproteobacteria > Alteromonadales > Pseudoalteromonadaceae > Pseudoalteromonas > Pseudoalteromonas aliena. The sequence continues at coordinate 750,747 of NZ_AQGU01000029.1, read as the reverse complement.
AATCAACTTAAACAGTGTTTACCAAGATGCCCGCGACAAAAAGAATCCAAATAGCAGCAGCTACGATACGCGTCAAAAAGGCGTACCGTATGTAACAGCAAGTACATGGGTGACTTACTACGCGAATATGTTTGACTTACCTCAAGCGATAAATATTAGCGGCGGTGTGTCATATGTTGCACAGCGTAGCACTAACTCAACATCATTTGGTATTCCTGATGGTTATGTACCAAGTTACATACTTTACGATACCGCTGTTTCGTACACTACAGACAAATGGCATATACAATTAAACCTAAATAACCTGTTTAATAAAAAGTATTATTCAAAAGCAATGTTTCTAGGTGGTATGCCAGGGGAAGAGCGCAATGCGAAGCTAAGCTTTAGTTATACACTTTAATAGTTTAAACAATTAAAAAGCACGGTATGCTAATTCAGACACCGTGCTTTTTTGTATGTAAAAAGACTTATACCAATCTGCTTATATATGGGGTCTAATATTAAATCGTAACTACTATGCGACCATTAATTTCACCTTTGATCATATCGTCAAAAATTTCATTAATATCCTCTAAGCGTTTTTCTTCAATAATTGCTTTAACTTTGCCCTGTGCAGCAAACTCTAAACATTCTTGTAAATCTTTACGAGTACCAACAATAGAGCCAACTACCGAGACTCCATTAAGCACGGTATCAAAAATAGGCAACGGCATATCCTCTGGAGGTAACCCCACTAATACACATTTACCGCCACGGCGTACACTCTTATAAGCTTGTTCAAACCCCGCTTTTGATACCGCAGTACACACAACGCCGTGCGCGCCACCTACTTGCTCAAAGATAGCGTCGCTCGGAACCACCTCTTTAAAATCGAGTGTTATATCGGCACCGAGTTCTTTAGCGAGCGCGAGCTTTTCTTTGCCGGTATCAACGGCTATAACGTTAAAGCCCATCGCTTTGGCATATTGCACAGCTAAGTGCCCAAGCCCGCCCACACCAACAATAGCAACCCATTGGCCTGGTTTCGCATCTGATACTTTTAATGCTTTATACGTTGTAACGCCTGCGCAAAATAGCGGTGCAGCTTCAGAAAACCCAAGTTCATCGGGTATTTTTATAACGTAGTCTCCGTGCGCTAAACAATATTCTGCATAGCTGCCATCAATAGAGTAACCAGTATTATGCTGCGATAAGCAGAGTGTTTCTTTACCATCGAGACAAAATTCACAGTGCCCACAAGCACTGTATAACCAAGGAATACCAACTCTATCCCCAACTTTAAGATGCTTTATATTACAGCCTAGTTTTTCAATAACCCCAACACCTTCATGGCCTGGTACTAATGGCATTTTTGGTTTAACGGGCCAATCACCATGACACGCGTGTAAATCTGTATGACAAACACCGCAGGCTGCTATTTTTACGAGTACATCATTAACACCCACCTCAGGAATAGGCAAATCTGTGATTTCTAATTTACCTTTAAATTCATTATTTATTGCAGCTTTCATAATCATTCCATCCTGTGTAAGAAATAGTAAAAAACATGTATTCGTCACTTTTTTACAACATAACTTAACCTAGAGCGATACACGTTAATCTAAATCAAACTTTAGTAATAAATAATGTATTTAAGGGACGCTAAGATCTTGCTATCCAAAATCAGCGTGCTAGCATTTAGTTTCTGAAATTATTGAAAGTTAATAAGCTATGAGTTTATCCGAAAAGAATTTTGCCTTTGTAATGCATTGTGGTGAAATGGGCAGCCGCTGGGGGTTCAATCGCACAATCGGGCAAATGTGTGGCTTGCTGATTATCACTAAAAACCCAATGACAGCCAATGAAATTGCCGACGCATTAAGTATTTCGCGTGGGAATGTGAGTATGGGTATTAAAGAATTACAATCGTGGCAGCTAATTAGAGTACAGCATATTCCAGGCGATCGAAAAGAATACTACGCCCCGGCGGGTGATATTTGGGATATGGCCAATCGTGTATTTGAAGAGCGAAAAAAACGAGAAATAGAGCCTACACTTACTTTACTGCGCGACAATTTATTAGACAAAGCTATCAATGACGACGAAATTTATGCTCAAAAGCAAATGGGCGAAATTCATAACCTACTTGAAACCGTGACCAAATGGTCATCCGAGCTACAACGCTTAACGCCTGAGCAGCTTAATAAACTGATGAAGCTTGGATCAGGAATTGGTAAAGTTATTGACTTAAAAGATAAAATATTTAAAAAAGAATAAAGCCGCCACTGCGACTTTATTTATTCATGCATTTAAATAATTAAATTTTAGGGTAAGCAATTTTATCTGATAAATAACCTACGCTGGTTGCAAAGTAATAAGAGCGATTCCAATGCATAAACACTTTGTAATTATCGTAGGCTAGATACATGCGGCCATTAATGTCATCAGGCATAACAAGTGCAGCACGCACATTAACATTGGGTAGGTCGCGCCCATCCGCTCTGCGAACACCTAAGGCTTGCCAATCGGCTAATGAACGCTCAGAATCATTCCAGTATTCTAGCCATTGTTTACGTGTTTTTGTGCCACGCACCAAAATATATTTACTATCAAAATTGTCAGGCAATTGAACTTGGCGACCCCATGTAAGAGAATCGTTCCAACCTTCTTGCTTTAAATAATTAGCAATTGAAGCAAACGCATCTTCTTTTGTGGTCCAAATATCTTTGCGGCCATCATTATTGTAATCAACCGCATAGGCATTAAATGAGGTAGGCATAAATTGCGTTTGCCCCATAGCACCAGCCCAAGAGCCTTTAAATTTATCTAATGTAATATGACCTGATTTTAAAATATCGAGTGCTGCCCATAGCTGGCGTTTATAAAGCGCTTCTCGGCGACCATCGAATGCAAGCGTAACAAGCGATGAAATTACATTGTGCCCGCCTTGTATTGCACCAAAGTTACTCTCAAGACCCCAAAGTGCCACGATAAAACGTGCCTGTACACCATACTCTTTAGCAACTTGTTCAAGTATGTCTTTATTTTCAGCATACAGCTTTCGTGCACGATCAATTTTCCACTGCGGTACACGTTTAGGTAAATAGGTTTTTAGTGTTTCTTTTACTTCAGGCTGATTTTTATCAGCTGACACTACTTTTTCTTTGTATGTTGCTGTTGCAAACGCGTCATCTATAAGTTTGGCTTCATAGCCTTTTGCAATAGCTTCTTGTTTTAAATTAGTTATATAGTCTTTAAATTCAGCTTGTGTTTTTGCCATTACAGATGAGCTTAGGCACAGTCCACATAATACGACTACCAGTTTTTTAATCACTATCGGCTCCATTTTGTTTTCGTAGTTCACTTAACAGATTTTGTTCAGGTGGGGGAAGTTGTAAATAATAGCCCTGATCAGTTAATGCACTTTTAACTGTTTCTAAATCAGACCCCCCTAAATGGTGACGCTTTGCTAAGTTGATGATCATTACATAATGAGGTTGACCGAACGTAGCCATTAAAGGTTCAGGTACTTTGCTAAAATCATCTCTTTTTTCGACAAATAAGAAAGTATCCGCTTTTTTCTTACTTTTATATACTGCAGTGAGCATTATGGCCCTATAAATTCTTGCTTAACAATGCTGCACACTATAACATGAGAGTAATAATAAGTTAGAAATATTAGATTATAAATTTCAATAAAGGCCTTATTCAGCCTGCGTTTATCTAAAATTATTTTCTGATCAGACAATTCAATTGAGCGTGTATGTCAGACCAAATTTTTGAGCTAAAAGGAAATCTTTTTACGTTATCAGTTTTACATCTTTATAGTACTGATATAAACCTATTAGCAGAACAACTGTATATCAAAATTGCCCAGGCCCCTAAATTTTTTGAGGGTGCGCCTATCGTTGTCAATTTAATTGAGATAAAAAACAGTACTCTTGATTTTGTACATTTAAAGTCATTAATAGAACGTATGAGTTTTAATGCTGTTGGTGTGTGTAATGGCTCCGACGAGCAACATGCACAAGCTAAAGCAGCGGGCCTGTCTGTATTAAATTATTCACAGGATGTTAAGAGTGAACCTGTTAAACAGGAGCTTAATACATCAATTGTCGAAAAAAATGTAATATTACCGGCACAAATTATTAACGGTACAGTGCGTTCTGGTCAGCAAGTATATGCAAAAGACAGGGACCTCATTGTATTGGGTGCGGTAAGTCATGGTGCGGAAGTAATCGCCGATGGCAATGTACACATATATGGAACCCTTCGTGGACGAGCGATTGCCGGCGCGAAAGGATTAAAAAACGCACACATTTTTTGTCAACGATTAGAAGCAGAACTTGTTTCTATAAATGGCAATTACTGGATCAGTGATTCGCTTCAAGGTGAACACTGGGGAAATGCTGTGCAAATACAACAAAAAAATGATTCATTAGAAATTTCAGCTTTGGTTAAAGGATAAATCTCATGGCAAAAGTAATTGTCGTTACCTCGGGTAAAGGCGGTGTTGGTAAAACAACATCAAGTGCTGCAATTGGCACCGGCTTAGCGTTAAAAGGCTATAAAACAGTTATTATCGACTTTGATATTGGTTTACGTAACTTAGATTTAATTATGGGTTGTGAACGCCGTGTGGTTTATGATTTTGTGAATGTGATTAACGGTGAAGCAAAGCTTAACCAAGCACTGATTAAAGACAAACGAGTGGATAAGTTATTTTTACTTCCCGCTTCGCAAACACGCGATAAAGACGCACTAACACGTGAAGGTGTAGAGCGTGTTTTAAACGAGCTCAAAGAAGACTTTGACTATATTGTATGTGACTCACCAGCGGGTATCGAAGCTGGTGCAATGATGGCAATGTACTTTGCGGATGAAGCAATTGTAACAACTAATCCAGAAGTATCGTCGGTGCGAGATTCAGACCGCATTTTAGGCATTCTACACAGTAAATCAAAACGCGCTGAAGAAGGCCTAGAAAATATTAAAGAGCATTTACTATTAACACGCTACAACCCTGAGCGTGTTGCTAAAGGTGAAATGCTGTCGGTTGAAGACGTGCAAGATATTTTAGCAATAGATTTATTAGGTGTGATCCCTGAATCACAAGCGGTACTAAGTGCATCTAACTCAGGCCAACCCGTTATTCTCGATAGTGAGTCTGACGCAGGGCAAGCTTATGCAGATGCCATTAATCGCTTACTCGGTGAAACCGTCGATTTTCGCTTCTTAGATGTAGAGAAAAAAGGCTTATTTAAACGGATTTTTGGAGGTTAACGTGTCTTTACTTGACTACTTCCGCTCAGAAAAGAAAAACAGTGCGTCATTAGCAAAAGAGCGATTGCAGATCATTGTCGCGCACGAGCGTTCTCAACGAGGTACGCCGGATTACTTACCACAATTAAAACAAGATATTTTAGATGTGATCCGTAAATACGTGAACGTAAGTAGCGATGCAGTACAGGTACAGTTCGATCAGAACGAAGATGATTTAGCCGTACTTGAACTAAACGTTACGTTACCCGATGAAGAAAAAAAATAATTAAAAAACGGACGCTCTAAGCGTCCGTTTTTATTGAAGCTATTTAAAGCTTCAACCATTAAATATGTTGCTAAAAATAACCCCCCTGACGATACCCCCTGCCTTAATAATATTAATCTATAGTAATACTTAATCAATTTGATGGCTTAATACAGCAGCACAATAAAAAACTGAAAATAAAAAAAGACCAAAAACGTTAGTTTCTGATCTTTTGTCTGTCAAAATTAATTTTCTCTAGCCAGAAATTTTCAGTCAAAACAAGGCGAATTGACGCATTAATAGCGGGCCTATTGTAAGTAAATTCAACGTAGTTAGCGCTGAAAACAGCTGCTTTTGATAGGTTTATTATCCAGAGTTCAGGTTATTTATCTAAGCCAAGTAACTCTATTTCGGCAATTTGTAGTAGTCCATCATTATTAGCGTTTTTGCTAATACTTAGGCGATAGCTCAAAAACTCAAAGCCATTATTAAAATCAAATGAGCGCCTTTGTAAACGCTCGTCCCAGCTTTCTCCTACCCAAGTAGAAACCAGCGTCCAACTTTCACCGCCATCGTTAGAGCCTAACAAACTAAAGTTTTCAGGGTCTCGCTCTGGCGCATCGTTAGCGCTTGTAATAGCAAGCCCACTGACAGCATGTGGATCACTAAAATCTATTTGTATCCATGCCGGGTTTTCGGTTGATGGCGCGCCCTTCCAATCATTATGATCAAGCCATTTTGTATTGGTATCGCCATCAAATGCTTTATCGGCGCTTTCTGCGTCCCCAATACTAAATCGAGCACTAAATGCGGTACTTGGATTGGTTGTTAAATCCTTAAACGCATAGTTTGGCCCAACCATACCTACCTCTGCTATTTGTACTAAGCCATCATTATTAGCATTTTTACTTATCGCTAACCGATAATGTGTATAAGGTAATGCATTTGCAACACCAAAAATACGCTGTTGTGATCGCTCAGAAAAGCTTTCACCAGCCCAAGCACCTAAGCTGATCCAATTTTCTCCATCATTTGATGCCAGAAGTTCGAACGACTCAGGATCTCGTTCTGGTGCGTCACCCGCACTAGTAATGCTTAACGTATTAACCGCGTGTGCTTGAGGCAGAGCCACTTGCAACCAGGCTGGATTTTGTACTGTTGGGGCACCTTTCCAATCGTTATGATCGAGCCATTTAGTGTTTATGTCACTATCAAAAGCTTGGGCTGCGCCTTCAGTATCACTTATACTAAAGCGAGCACTGTAAGTCGCTCCAGTAACTGTTGCATGGTTTTGACCAGGAACTTCAAGACCCACGAAGTCAATATCCGCAATTTGTAATAAACCATCATTATTTTTGTTTTTAGTCACTTCTAAGCGATAGCTAGTAAAAGCGAGTTGGTTTGTAAACGAGAACGCTTTTCGCTCACCTCGTGCATCGAAAGATTCGCCGACCCAACTTGCTAGTTTTTGCCAAGTAGCGCCATCATCGCTAGATGCTAAAATAGAAAAATTTTCAGGATCGCGCGCTGGTGCGTCATTCGCACTAATAAGTACTAACTGATCAACCGCTACAGCTTCTGTAAAATCCATCTGGATCCATGATGGTTTTTCTTCTGTTGGTGGACCTTGCCAATCATTATGATCGAGCCATTTTGTTGTCGGGTCATTATCGAACGCCTTATCTTGATTTTCAGCGTCCCCAATACTGTTACTTGCACTGGCAATACCTGCGACGATATTAGTGTGATCAAGAGTCGTAAATACCGGACCCACTAATTGAATATCCGCGAGTTGAACTAGAGTGTCGTTATTCTTATTTTTTGTGATGTTAATTCGATAGCTTAGGTATTTTTGCCCATTAGTGAATACAAATTCCTGACGAGAAAGGCGTTGTTCAAACGACGCCCCGATAATAGTTGCTAATGTAATCCATGTTTGTCCGCCATCATTGGATCCCAGTACTGTAAAGTCTTCTGGATCTCGCTCTGGTGCGTCATTTGCGCTGGTAATAAAAACGCGGTTAACAGCATGTGCTTGAGCAAAATCAACTTGTATCCAAGACGGTGACTCTTTACTTGGTGCACCTAGCCAGTCATTATGATCGAGCCATTTAGTATCAAGATTCGAATCAAATGCCTTACTTGCACTTTCTGCATCACTAATTGCGTTTCGAGCAGAAAATACTGCGCCTGCGAGGTTACTCGCCGTGGTGACCTCTATAAGTGGACCACTTGATGAGGCTTCATCAAACAGTGCTAAGGATAAATCAACGACAGACTCAGCGGTCAGCCCCAATTCGCTCGTTAAAGGATGTATTTTTATTGCTTCAAAAATACGTTGGCGAAGCGCCATTAACGGATCCGCTTTACCTTCTAATGCACTGCCTAAGTTTGAGTATGCTGCATCCATCACTGACTTTAAATTTTCATCGCTAGAAAATTGAGCAAATGATGCGTTTAAAAGTGAAAGTTTAATCGTTGCTTCATCTATAAACTGTGTTGAGCACACTTGTTCGCCACTGTCATTGTTTTCACATGTTTCGCCCTTGACAAAATTCTCTAATTTATCAGCGGCTACAACCGGCATTGTAAATACATTAGTATTTCCAGTTTGCCACCCAAACACACGTAACAGTAAAGCAGACATATCAGCTTGTGCGATTGCCATCAAAGCAGGTGTCGATACATTACGACCTTGTGAAATTTGCAGCTCTACTAATCGTGTTGCAAGGGTTGTTAATGCATTTACTTGTAACGTCATATCCTCAACACCATCGGCTTTATTGCCAAAAGGTACTTTAAGATGCCCTAATGTTGAAAACACAGTCCCTGCTATCGCAGTTGCGTTAGTAGCCTGTGCAAAATCAGTATCGCCACAACGAAGGGCATCACACTGCATGGCCGAACTATCTGTTGCGGCCACGTTAAGCTTAACAATTGTATTAATCCCAAAGCCAGCATCACTGGTTAGTTCAACCAAAAAAACACCATTTTGATCGGTACTGCGAGCTGCGCCTATGGTGAGGTGACTACCATTAAGTGCAGTTACTGATACATCTGCATTGCTAACCGCGCCCTTGATCATTGCACCTGCGACTTCTGCAACTGTAAACTCGGGGACCACAGGTATGTTATCTATTTTTGGATCGTTATCTGAACCACCACATGCACTTAGTAAGCTTGCCGCTATAAGTGATGTGCTTGCCAGTTTAAACATATTTAATGTATTCATAATATTGCCTTATCTGCTCAACGTTGATGACACGCTAACAAATCCTATTTAGCCTATATTGAGATTATTTATTGATTCTTATTTGCTACGGATTTTTAGTTAGCGAGTTGATTTAGCTGCTTAATATTCATCACTATGAATATTAAAATCGGTAAGTAAGCCCAGCATAGTAGCGTCTGCCGCTATAACTGCTGCTGCGTAACCTTGCTTCACTATCAGCGCCATAGAATGTTCTTGATTCTTCTTTCGTTAAATTGATCACAGATGCTGAAAAAACTAAATTGTCGAACACACTGTACGACGCATTTAAATCAACTTGCTGAAATGGTTCTTGAGAGACTGTTAGCCCATCGGCTAGCCCTAATGCCATCTTTCCACGACGGTTATAAGATGCTCTTACGCTATAAGTATCATTTTCGAAATAAGCCGAAAAATTAAATTGGTTATCCGCACTTCCCACTAAAGCCGATTCGCCAACTTTTTCACCATCAACACTAATATCAGCTTGATTGGTATCATTAAGCGTGTAATTAACGTTTAAGCCAAATCCATTATCAAATGCATGTTGAGCAAACAATTCAACGCCACGAGAAGTCGCATTCGTACCATTTGCTGTGGTCGTAAATGGCGTGACCGTGATATTGCCAGCAGGTACAATTTCAACCCCTGTATTAGGGTTGGTAAAACCGTCAAATGGTCGCTCTGAAGTAATAATTAAAGGAACAATAAAGTTATCAACATCTTTATTAAATAATGCAATACCAACAGCTGAGCCGTTGCTATAGTAATACTCTGCAGATAAATCTAATTGAACAGATTCGAATGGTTTTAACGCTTTATTCCCCCCTGAACCACTCCAACCTTGATCAACTGGGTTACTCCTAAATTCAAGTCTATCGTCTGCCCACTCTTGTGAAATAAAGGTTAGTTGCTCTGGGGCGCCTAAATCATTAAAAGGGGCACGAGACATAGTTTTGGCTGCCGCTGCACGGATAACGAATGAATCGCTAACGTCCCATACAAGATTAAAACTCGGTAAAAAACGTTGATCTTTTACTGTACGCTTTGTGGTTGTTTCAATATCAACTAAACGTGCGCTACCTAAAATATCTTCACCAGTTGCATCTTCTATGTCATCTAAGAAATAGTTGATTTTATCGGATGACATAATCTGTGTTTGCGTTTCAACATAACGTACACCTATATTCCCCCTAAAATCACCGAACGAAAAATCAGCTTGCAGATAGGCAGCGGTAATTTTCTCTTCAATATCAAAAACGAAATCGGGTTCACGACGGGTATATTTAACATACTCATTGGTGACAATATCGCGATATTGATCCCAATTTATGGTCGGCATTGTATTGACTTCAAAACCACCTGCAATATTTTGCTCCGATTCACGGTTTAAAACATCGTCAAGATTGGGCATCCCGCCAATCCATTGATAAGCAACTTCGTCAATAGCACCTTGGCTAAATGGGTCTAATTCACCGCTGGCAATTCTGTTTGCGCCATCTTGCGTTATAAAAAAAGTATTATTCGTTTCTCTATGCAGTGATGCTTTTCGATGTTTTACACCCATGCGCAGTGTATCTATGATGGAATAACTAATATGGTAATCTAAGTCTAGCTGAGCGTAATCTTCGTGTAAGTCACTCACTACAAAACTAGAACCTGTTGAACCTGGATCTGGATCGCCGGCAATTCCTGCCTGTAAGTTAGTCAAAAGAGCAGGATCGGCATACAAAGCAACACGCTCTCCTAAACGCCAGCCTGCAAATGATGCTGCATTTTCGTTGTTACCTGAATCACTTCGACTGGCAGGTTGACCACTTTTATAGGCTGCATTCCATGACTCTGATGGCCCTCCACTTGCTTTTGTTCTACCAAACTTTCCCTTTAAATCAAATACGTTCCCAGAATATTTAAATGCTAAATCGTAGGTATCTGACGTGTCTTTTTCTTTTGTATAACCTCCTATGATCCATGGAAACTCTAAGTTACCTTCTGCGCCTCCTGCACCACTTGTAAAGTCCATTCCAGTGACAATCGTTCCGGAGTCATCAAGTGTTACACCGGTTAAGTAATCGGGATTGTATTTCCACTCAGGGATCATTAGCTGAGATGTTGTGCGGTCTTGGCCCAATTCAAAATGAAAGTGATTAAAGGTTAGCTCTAGATCCTCGCTGACTCGCCATTGAATTGTACCTTGCAAACCTACTCGTTCTCGTTTTTCTTTTGTTACCCCAACACCGGCAACTTGTGGTGCCCATACTCCATCGTAGGTATTGTCATATGCATCTTCTAATGCACCAAAACGGCGCGTACTATCAGCAATTTCCTTGCCATTAATATCACTGGCAGGTAAATCAGAACCCGTTGCCCAACGCCAGCCTCCACCACCCGACATATCACCGGTTAAAGAGCGATTAGTACGCTCTTGCTTGGTGTAGCCGATTAAAAACCCAAAGTCTTCGTCATCATTTTTCCACGAATAAACACCACTAAAATTAGGTTCATAATCTTTAGTCACATCTGCATAGGTGTATTCAATATTAAAGGCTCCTGAGTTTGCTTCCATATTGAGTGGTGTACGGCTATGTAAAATAACGCTTCCCCCAACGCCACCTTCATCTAAACGTGCCTCTGAGGATTTAAAAACTTCAACCGATTGCACCATCGTCGATGGTAATAATGAGTAACTAAAAGAGCGCGATGGAGAACCCGGTGACGAGGCAATAAAATTACCATTGAGTTGTGTCAGCGTTAAATCTGATGAAAGGCCTCGAATACTCACGTTTTCACCTTCACCACCGCTTCGGGTTATAACCACCCCAGGTACTCGCTGTAACGAGTCGGCCACATTTTTATCAGGGAACTTGCCTATATCTTCTGCAGTAATCGCATCAACAATAGAATTAGAGAGGCGCTTAATGGCTAGGTTTTCAGCCATTGAGGCACGAATACCGCGTACTTCAATTATCTCAAAGTCACTTTCTTTTTCATTTACTTCTTCTTGTGCATAAACGCCACTGCATGCGCTCATTAAAGCAAGAAACAATGTCGATTTTTCAAAACGTCGTGAAAGCCGTATTGATTCTCGGCTGTTATTATTATTAGCCATGCCTATCTCCAATCTTGATGTGTTATGTGCAATTGTCAGTGTATGAGTTAACATTTTGTTAAACTGCGTTTTAGAATAGGGTTATGAGTAAAAAAGTGATAATAGAAATTCGGTCGCTACTAAAACAAAATCGGCGTTAAGGCTAAAAACAACACGATATGAGCTTTAGCCGATACAGCGTAAAGGTATTAAATTAGGCTAAACAAGTAATCTCATTTATAACAGCAACTAACTGCCAACCATTTCTTAACCCGTTGATTTTATATTAATATTTTTAAATCACTGAGCGCATATGAATAACACCTACCTGAAGAATAAAATAAATTAAGTAACAACATGATGAAAAAAAATATAAATGAGCAGTTAATGATTGATAATTTATCGCTTTATAAAAAGTGATAAAACAATAGTTAGGGTGAGTAAAATAAACAGAACTTAAATTAAAAATACTAAACAACACCTCTCTGCGCAGCCTAAGTAACGTACATATCACTCTATTTGATTGCGCATTTGTGAAGGTATTTCGCCAAATAAGCGTTTAAATTGTTTACTAAAATAACTTGGCTCTGAAAAACCACACTCATAAGCGATTTGCGACACGGGTAATTGTGTTTCAACCAGTAACCTTCTGGCATTTTCCAAGCGTATTTCATTAATAAACTGATTTGGGGTTTTCGCTAAATGCTTTTTAAAGCGACGCTCTAATGCACTGACTGAAAGGTGGGCGAGCTGTGCTAATTCCTCAATACAAATATGACGATGATAATGCTCACGTATATAATTAACAGGACCCTCTATTGCTCTTACATGCAACAATGCCTTTGATGTTTTTTGCAAATGCCGTGTTATCCCATAAGTACCGAGTATTTGATTACTCTCATCTGTGATCACTTTTTTAGATGTTGAAAACCACGCTAATTCACCATTTGAAGTCTGATTTAGCTCCAATCTATCTGTCACAATGTAACCGCTCATAACCCGCTTATCATCATTCACATATTGGAAAGCTAAATGCTTGGGTGAAAAATCAAAATCTGTTTTCAATAAAATTTGATCTAATGATTTATAGCCTTGATGCTCAATAAAATGTTGATTAGCATATAAAACCCTACTTTCATTATCTTTTACCCAAAAAAGAATGTCATGTAATAAATCAAAAGCCGCAATCAACTGATTAACGCCTGCTCTGGCTATGATCTCATCTATTTTCATACTTGCCACCCTGATGTAAATATAATTAACAGCTTTGATTAAAACGCCGATTTTGTTGCATTGTCAACCGAATTTTTGCTATCCCTTTTTCAACTCACTCCCTATTATTAATAACATGATATTAACTAATGGAGTGTTGTATGAATAAAGCCAGAATCCGAATGGGCATGATCGGAGGTGCTGAAGGCGCTTTTATTGGTGCAGTTCACCGTATTGCAGCACGCTTAGATGGTTTGATTGATTTAGTGGCTGGCTCTTTTAGTTCAGATCCAGCCCGTAGTCAGTCTACAGCAACCATGCTTGGGATAGATCCAGCAAGATGTTACGACACCTACCAAGATATGTTTCAAGAAGAGGCAAAGCTTGCAGATAATCAACGCATTGATTTTGTTGTTATTGTAACGCCAAATCATCTGCATTTTCCTATCGCCAAGCTCGCGATAGAGTCAGGCTTTCATGTGCTATCTGACAAGCCAGCGACATTAAATTTACAAGAAGCACGCGCATTACAAACCCTAATTAATAGTAGCGACTGCCTGTATGGATTAACCCATACCTATACAGGTTACCCTATGGTAAAAGAAGCCCGTTATCGTATTGCTCAAGGACAACTAGGCGCAATTCGTAAGGTAGTCGTTGAGTACAGTCAAGGCTGGCTTGCTACACAAGAAGATGAAGCTGGCAAACAAGCGCAATGGCGCTTAGATGCAACAAAAGCAGGGATCAGTTGTTGTATAGCCGATATTGGCGTACATGCGGCAAACTTAGTCGAGTACGTTAGTGGCCTTGCAATCGAGGCTCTGTGCGCGGACTTAAATCATGTCGTGCCCGGTAGGACACTGGATGATGACGGCACCGTTTTGTTGCGCTTTGATAATGGCTGTAAAGGCGTGTTACTGGCCAGCCAAATAGCATTAGGTGAAGAAAACAATCTTAATCTACGTATTTATGGTGATAAAGGCAGCCTAGAGTGGTCACAAATGGAGCCAAACAGCTTATGGCTGAAATCACACAATGCACCGACAACTCTACTTCGTGCTGGCGTTGCTTTACAAAGTGAAGCCGCGCGCAATGCATTACGCACTCCAGCTGGGCATCCTGAAGGATACCTTGAAGCGTTTGCCAATATATACGTTAATTTCACAAAATTGATTGAAGCAAAAAAAGCAGGACGCGCTGTAAATAATCATCAATTTGATGTCCCAGGTATTGAAGATGCGATACGTGGGATGGCATTTATTGAAAATGCAGTTGAAGCTTCGAGCAAAAATACAAAATGGCATACTTTTAAATTGGATGAACGATGAAAAAAATAAAAGGCCCGGCTATCTTCTTAGCGCAGTTTATAAGCGATGAAGCGCCCTTCAATAGTTTTGACGCTATTTGCCAGTGGGCAGGAAATTTAGGTTACAAAGCAATTCAACTCCCGACATCAAATCCACAAATATTTGATTTAGAAAAAGCAGCCCAAAACCAAGATTATTGCGATAACGTGCTGCGTATTGCCGCAGATGCAGGGCTTTGTATTTCGGAGTTATCCACTCACTTGCAGGGCCAGCTCATTGCTGTGAACCCGACATATGATGAAATGTTTGATAATTTTGCGCCACAGACTGTGCACGGTGATCCAATCGCAAGAACACAATGGGCACAAGCACAACTGATGATGGCCGCAAAAGCCAGCAAGCGATTAGGTCTTAAAACGCACGTCACCTTTTCAGGCGCACTGCTTTGGCATACTTTTTACCCGTGGCCACAGCGACCAAAAGGTCTTGTTGAGCAAGGATTTAAAGAATTAGCAGCACGCTGGCTGCCAATTTTAGATTACTTTGATGAAATGGGCGTGGACGTCTGTTACGAACTTCATCCTGGTGAAGACTTACACGATGGTATAACATTTGAGCGTTTTTTAGCTGCCACAAATAATCATCCACGCGTTAATATACTTTACGATCCTAGCCATTTTGTTTTACAACAGCTTGATTACTTATCATTTATTGATATTTATCACACTAGAATTAAAGCCTTTCATGTTAAAGATGCGGAGTTTACGCCAAATGGTCGTTCCGGCGTATACGGAGGATATCAAGAATGGCAAGACAGACCAGGGCGGTTTCGCTCTTTAGGTGATGGGCAAGTTGATTTTAAGTGTATATTTAGCAAACTAACACAATACGGATTTGACGGTTGGGCAGTTTTAGAATGGGAATGTTGTATTAAACACCCTGAAGATGGTGCTAAAGAAGGCGTTCATTTTATTGAAAACCACATAATACGCCCAACCGATAAAGCATTCGATGATTTCTCAGCAACAGAGACTAATAGCGAACGAAACAGCCGTATTTTAGGTTTAAGTTAACAGGATATTTAGAATGAATAATAACAATAACATTATATTTCGGCTCTGTTGTATAGCGCTCATTGTTACCTCAATGACCTTTGCTATTCGTGCCGGTATCTTAGGTGAATTAGGTGAACAGTTTGGCCTCAGTGGCACTCAATTAGGCTGGGTTAATGCAATGGCATTTTTAGGATTCCCAGTAGCGACGATGCTAGGTGGGATTATCTATAATGTTATCGGCGCTAAAAAGCTGGTTGCGTTGGCCTTTATCTGTCACTTGGGCGGGTTACTTTTAACTATCACGGCAGATGGTTTTTGGGGATTGCTAATCTCAACATTTTTAATTGGTTTTGCTAATGGCTCTGTAGAGGCTGGTTGTAATCCATTAATTGCTCAAATGTACCCTAAAAATACCACCACAATGTTAAATCGTTTTCATGTGTGGTTTCCAGGCGGTATTGTTATAGGTGCACTGGCTTCAAATGCTATGACATCCGTTGGTCTAAATTGGCAATGGCAAGTATCGCTTATTCTTATTCCTACTATTGTATATGGCGTGATGGTTGTTAAATCGCAATTTCCACAATTCGATAGTCAAGAAAACTCAACTGCCACGAATGTAAAAAATCTAATATCGCCACTGTATTTATTTCTCATTGTTTGTATGACGATCACAGCTATTACTGAATTTGGAACACAACAATGGATAGAGCAAATTTTAGGTTCATCCGGCGCATCCCCAATGGTTATCTTAGCGTTGATCACCGGCCTAATGGCACTCGGACGATTCTTTGCAGGCCCTATAGTACATAAATTTAGTCCAACGGGTGTGTTACTCGGATCTGCTATTTTCTCAACACTTGGGATATTTTTAATGAGCCAAGCTCAAGGTGATGCGATTTACTTTGCCGCAGCCATGTTCGCGCTTGGCGTGACTTACTTTTGGCCCACTATGATCGGCTGCGTTGCTGAATATGCACCAAAAACAGGCGCATTAGGCATGTCACTGATGGGAGGTGCGGGCATGTTTGCTGTCAGTATGTGGAACCCTGTTATTGGTCATTGGATTGATAATGCTCGCCTTAACGCACAAACAAATAACATCAGCGTAGAACAAGTAGAAATAGTGGCAGGTCAGGCCGTTTTACAAAATTTACTCATTTTTCCAATCGTGTTAATTGTTGTTTTTATTGGTTTACACCTATTTATAACAAAAAATAAAAGCGTTGAAAAAACGTATATTAGTAGCAATAAGTAAAAGAATATAAGAGGTTACATATGTTTAAATCAATCCAAATTCTATCACTTGCAGTTGCTCTTAGTAGCAGTGCTTACGCCCACACTGTTGATAATCAACTTACCAACGAAGAGCAAAAAGCAGGTTGGCAATTGCTTTTTAATGGCCAAGATATGTCTCATTGGCGAAATTTTAAAAGTGATGAGATAAGTCCGCAATGGGTAATTACTGACGGAGCAATGATGCTCACTAAAGGTGGCGGTGATATTTTAACTAAAAAAATGTACCGTAACTTTGATCTTAAAATAGATTGGAAAATTTCAACTAAAGGAAATAGTGGGATATTTGTGCTCGCGGACGAACTGGGAAGTATGATTTATTCTCACGCACCTGAAGTGCAAATAATCGATAATGAAGAACATCCCGACAATGAAATAGACTCGCATTTATCGGGCTCTATCTACGATCTGTTTGCAGCGCCAAAAGCCGCGCATAAGCCTGCAAACACTTGGAATAAAGTCCGTATTCAAATGCACGATAAACACCTACAGGTTTGGCAAAATGGGATTAGTACGCTAAGTATTGTTATAGGCAGTACCACGTGGGACACGCTTGTTAAAAATAGTAAATTTTCTACATGGCTAAATTTTGCAACTGCGGATCGAGGCCATATTGGCTTACAAGATCATGGTGACAAAGTATGGTTTAAAAACATTAAAATTAAGGAGCTGTAACATGCCAGCATTTAATCATAAAATTTTAGTGGTCGGCTCGGGTGCTGGTGGTGCAATGGCAGCTTACACCTTAACCAAATTAGGTCATAAAGTACTGTTACTCGAAGCGGGCCGCGATTACGACCCAAAAAAAGAAAGCCCGATGTTTCGTCGTAACAGCGAAGCTCCCTTAATGGGCGCAGGCAATAAAGATAAAAACTTTGGTTTTTACGATGCAACCGTTGATGGTGGCTGGCAAGTTCCTGATGAACCTTATACCACTGCAAAAGGCAGTGATTTTTATTGGTGGCGTGCCCGTATGCTCGGCGGTAGAACTAATCACTGGGGACGCTATTCATTACGTTTTAGTGAACATGATTTTAAAGGAAAAAGCCAGGACGGCCACGGTGCAGATTGGCCATTTGTTTATGAAGACATAGCCCCGTGGTACGACAAAACAGAAGAACTAGTCGGTATTTGTGGTACTAATACCGGCCTGGATGACATGCCGCCATCAGCGCCTGGCGTATTGCAGCCGCCGCCAACACCTAGGGTTCCCGAGCTATTAATTGCAGCAAGCGCTAAAAAATTAGGGATTGCAGCTGTACCCATGCACAGAGCCGTATTAACACGTAATAAAGACGACCGAATGGCCTGTTTTTATGCAACACCTTGTGGACATGGCTGCTCTATTGGTGCGGCATTTCAAACCACAACGTCGCTTTTACCTATGGCTAAAGCAACGGGGAATTTAGAAATAATTACAGATGCTATGGTTAAGTCTGTTGCAGTTAATGACGATGGCAAAGTCACTGGAGTGACCTACATTGATAAAAAATCCACGAGTGAGCATGTAGTATCCGCTGATATCGTCATTCTTGCTGCAAGTGCCTGTGAATCTGCACGTATTTTATTAAATTCAAAACACACAAAACATCCAAAAGGACTGGCAAACTCAAGTGGCCAAGTTGGAAAAAATTTAATGGATTCTACCGGTGCATGGTTAGGCGCACAAATACCCGCACTTAAAGGCCGACCACGCTATAACGAAGATGGGCATACGGGAAATCATCTATTTATTCCTTGGTGGGGACACCAAGCACACGCTAAAGGTGAACTTAATTTTCCACGTGGTTATCATTTTGAAATAAGCAGTGGTTTTAATCAGCCTGGCTCTGGTGTATCTGGTGACAAGCGGGGTTATGGCGTTGAGTTAAAACAGCAAGTGCGCGATGCGTACGGCTCTTATGTAGGGTTTGCTTTGCGAGGTGAGATGTTACCAAACGATGACTCGTATATGGAAATAGACGAAAACGTTAAGGATAAATGGGGGATCCCCGTCTCAAAATTTCATTTTAAATGGTCTGATCGTGAACTTAAGCAAATTGAGCATGGTTTAAAAACAGCGAAAAAAATATTAGAAAACTTAGGGGCAAAAATAGATAAGCTCCCACCTGCTGAAAAAGCAATTTCAAAAGGCGGTGAAATAATTCATGAAGTGGGTACCACTCGCATGGGTAGCTCGCGCAAAGAATCTGTTACTAATCAATGGGGGCAAACATGGGATTGTGACAACCTTTTTGTAATGGATGCCGGTGTATTTGCCTCTAACCCACATAAAAACTGCACATTAACAATTATGACATTGGCAATGCGCAATTCTACGTGGATCGCTAAACAGATTGAAAAAGGAGTGCTTTAACATGCATTCACAAAAGAGTGTTGACTCATATAAATATAGTTCAGGCATGACACGCAGAGAGTCCCTTAAATGGTTAGGCCTACTCGCTGCAGGCTCTGCCGTTTCACTAACAGCCGGTTGTAGTAAAGTACTCGAAGAAACGATTAGCACCCAAGGCCATTGGCCAAGTTTAGAGCTGCCACCCATTACAGCGAAAGGCTATGGTACTGATCCTAATATGTTGCTACCACCTGAGTCGCCTTGGCCACTTACCTTAACAAATGAACAACTCACTCTCGTGGCAATACTTGCAGATTACATTGTTCCCCGAGAAGGTGATTCACCGAGCGCCTCAGACGTTGATGTACCGAGTGTCATTAATGAATGGGTTAGCTCCCCTTATAATGGTCAACAAAAAGACCGGGTAACAATTTTACATGGGCTTGCGTGGATTGATGACGAATCAATACTTCGTTATAAAAAGATTTTTGCGAAACTTAAAGCTGTGGAACAAAAAGCAATATTAGATGACATTGCTTATTTTGACGATAATACACCGGCACAATTTCAGCGTATAGGTAATGCGTTTTTACGCTTCAAAAATTTAATTTTAGGCGCTTATTTCTGTACACCTCAGGGGTGTAAAGATATAGGTTATTTAGGAAATGTGCCTATTGCCGGTGACTACCCAGGCCCTACAGCGCAAGCAAAAGCTCACCTTGATAACGTTTTAGCTGAACTTGGCTTAACCCAATACGCCTATAAAGATTAATAAAAAGCAGGGAGTATTCTCTGCTTTAACAGGTATTTGATAATGTTTAAAAATACACTTTTACACACTACATTTATAGTTTTAACCACCCTAATTTTTACTCTCTACTCATTGAGCGCTTTCGCTACAATGCCTAAACCAACGCCACGAGTGAGCGTGCAGTTATGGTCGGTAAAAGAAGCACTTAAAAAAGATTTTGATAGTACACTGCAGTCCCTTTCTGAAATGGGATTTGATGGGGTAGAGTTTGCCGGTGATTTAGGGAGTTATAAAAATAGCCCTAGTAAACTTAAAAAGAAACTTGCTAGTCTCAATCTTGTTGCAAGCAGCGCGCATATCGGCTTTGATTCACTCACAGAAAAAACACTTACCAACACCCTACTCTTTTACAAAACATTGGGTGTAAAGGTATTATTTGTACCTTGGGATGAAAGAGCGTGGCATCCAACGGGGGTTACAGCCCTTACAAAACAACTGGCGCATATGAACGACATAGCACAGCGCTATGATATGCATATTGGTTTTCATAATCATGATAAAGAATTTAATCAATTTAACGACGCTACGTATTGGGACTATATAGCAAAAAACACACCGCAATCATTGCCGCTTCAGCTAGATATTGGCTGGGTGCATTTTGCTGGTAAAGAGCCTACTCATTACATAAAGAAATATCCAGGGCGTACTTTTTCAACACATTTAAAAGTAAGAACGCATCAAGGCGATGGCCTAAGCCCAATATTTGGTGAAAATGACTATCTATGGAAAGTAATAATAAATTCGCTAATTATGGACGGTGATCTGCAGTGGCTCGTCATTGAACAAGAGGAATACCCTAATAACTTAACGCCGCTTGAAAGTGTTGCTCAATCAAAAAGTAACTTAGATAAAATTTTAAAAGAAATGACAGAGTAAGCTTGCTGAAATTTCAAACAAAAGGGGGCCATATATCGCCCCCGTTAAATTAGCAGTAAACATCCCGTTATTAACTCACATTAAAGCAATACTGTTTAGCTGTCCCACTCTTTTAGTACGTCTTTAACGTATGTATAACGCCAAGAACTCAATAAGTCGGGTTTTATATATTTAACTTTTTGCTCTGCTGTTAACTTCCAATTCCAACTTATCAATTGATTGACTTGTTTTTTAGAAGCCATCACATCATCAGGAATATTATGCGCTTTTGCTACTTTAGTAATTTTTTGTTTAACATCTTTTGCTACTTTTTTATAAATAGGAAAATCAATTAAGCGCTTTAACACAGCAGGATGTTGCTCTTGCGGTATCAACTTAGCAATCTCGATACATTTTAAAATTTCTACACCTGAGCGATTAACTTCAATCGCTTCAACACCTGATATTTGTCTAAGTGCATTTAAACTAGACGGACCGCGTTTAGCTATTTCCGCCATGTTATGCTCTTTTAGTACAAAATTAAGTGCTAAATTCTTTTTAATGGCTTTATTTCTGCGCCAAGTAGCAAGCTCTTTTAATACAGCTAGTTCATGCGGTTTAAGCTGCCACGCATTTTTAATATCTTTATATAAAAATTCATCTGGTGTTTGAAATGCGCGCTTATTTGCAATTAATTCACTTTCGTTGATAACGATGTCAAATAAATCAGCCGCTTTAATACGCTCAATAATTAGATCAAAGCATGGTAATAAGTGAAATGTATCAGCTGCTGCATAATCAAGCTGTTTAGGGGTTAATGGACGCTGTAGCCAATTAGTGCGAGACTCACTTTTATCTATTTCTATGCCTAGCAGCTCTTTTACCATCAGCGCAAAGCCCATGCAATTCCCTTCACCAAGTAATTGCAAAGCAAATTGTGTATCGAATAATGGTGCGGGTACAAACCCTGCGTACTTTTGAAATACTTCGATGTCTTCTGAAGGAGAATGTAATACTTTTAAAACAGCAGGATCTTTTAAAATTTGCCAAAAATCAAATAATGATAACTCAGCCAGTGGATCAATAAGCGCAAGATGCTCACCATCGTATACCTGAATAAGTGCAACTTCAGGATACAGCGTACGGCGACGCATAAACTCAGTATCTATAGCTAAAACGGGTTTATTTTGGATCTGCTCAACGAACGTATTAAGCTGGTTTTGTGTTTGGATCAATTGGTATTGCACTTAGTCTCCTACAATAAAAAAGCCGGCATATGCCGGCTTTTTTATAGGTTGCTAATCTTTCAAGGCTCTTCTGAGTATTTTACCTACATTTGTTTTAGGTAACTCATCCCTAAACTCAACGAGTTTTGGAACCTTGTAATTAGTTAAATTATCACGGCAGTGCTTTATTATATCTTTTTCAGTTAAAGATGGGTCTTTTTTCACAACAAAAACTTTAACTTGTTCGCCGCTTGCATCGTGAGGTACGCCAATAGCGGCTACTTCAAGTACACCTTCGTGCATCGCAACAACTTCTTCTATTTCATTTGGAAATACATTGAAGCCTGACACAATGATCATGTCTTTTTTACGATCAACTATAAAAAAGAAACCTTCATCATCGTATGTGGCAATATCACCAGTAGCAAACCAACCATCTTTTAAACATTCAGCAGTTGCATCTGGGCGATTATAATAACCAAGCATAACCTGTGGGCCTTTAACCCATAACTCTCCAGGCTCTCCTTTAGCGGCTTCTTCACCATTATCAAGCATTAACTTAATATCAGTATTCGGCGCAGGTAAACCAATTGAACCATTATATGCTTCTAAATCGTATGGGCTAATAGTGACCAAAGGGGCGCACTCTGTAAGGCCGTAACCCTCCATAAGTTTAGAACCCGTCACTTTTTGCCATTTTTCAGCAACAGGACGTTGAACAGCCATTCCTCCACCAAGCGACATTTTTAAATGGCTAAAATCTAGATCTGCAAAGCCTGGTGTATTTAATAAACCATTAAATAATGTATTAACACCCGTAACAGCAGTAAATTTAGCTTGCCCTAACTCTTTGACAAAGCCCTTCATATCGCGAGGGTTGGTAATAAGTAAATTCAAACCACCGTACTTCATAAATGTTAAGCAATTAGCCGTTAAAGCAAAGATATGATAAAGCGGTAATGCAGTAACCACCACTTCCTTACCACGCTCTAATACTTTATCTAAACAACCAGACACTTGTTCAAGGTTACCTACCATATTGCCATGGCTTAGCATTGCACCTTTAGATACACCTGTCGTACCGCCAGTGTATTGCAAGAATGCTAAATCACTTAAGTTCATTTCTGGTCGTTTATATGCAGTTTCATCCGCATCTAATAAATCAGAAAACTTAATTGGATTCGGTAAGCTGTACTTAGGGACCATTTTTTTAACGTGTTTAACGACAAAATTTACAATGTGCTTTTTAATACCACCAACCATATCACCCACTTGCGTTACTACAATGTGTTTAACATCAGTATGCGCAAGTGATTTCTCGAGCGTGTCTGCAAAGTTAGCAAGTATAAAAATTGCTGCAGTGTCCGAGTCTTTAAGTTGGTGTTCTAATTCACGAACCGTGTATAACGGGTTAACGTTAACAACGACACAACCGGCTCTTAAAATACCTAAAATTGATACTGGTGTTTGCAACAAGTTAGGCATCATGACGGCCACTTTGTCGCCTTTTTTAAGACCTAAATCATGTTGAATATAAGACGCTACTTTTTTCGTTGCAGTATCTATTTCGTTATAAGATAGTGTTTTACCCATATTAGTAAATGCAGGTAGATCTTTGTAATCACTAAAACTTTTTTCGAAAACTTCGAGTAACGAGTTGTAATGCTCAGGATCGATTGTTTCAGGCATACCCTCTGGGTAGCGCTTAAGCCAGATTTTTTCCACTCTTAGCCCCTGTTTATAATTATATTTTTATTAACCTTAATCTAAGTAAGGCACTTTAACAATTGAGCAAATACTCTAATGTGCGAATAATCCCACATTTAGCGTTAATATACAATTAACATGCACCACTTTGCACCATAAATGCATGAATGTGTTCAAAACATAGCTCACTACTTTGCATATGGCAATGATGACCGCCATCTACGTTTATTACACTCAAGTTACTGTAATAGCTAATATACTTTGCTAAGTTTTGTTTTACAAACGAATAACCTTCGTTCCCTAAAATTAACTGACATGGTGCAGATAAATCTTTTATTGCACCAATGCATTGCGCCTCATCAAACCTAAAACCTGAGTGATTTTTAAGCTTTGGGTCTGTTGTGAGCACAAAGCCATCATTTACTGGTTTTATGTTTCGGTCCATTAATAGCGCAATTAGCTCATCATCTAAATCAGTTGTTTGTGATCGCGCTTCGTAAATAAGCGCTTTCGATTTATAAATTCTAGATTTTTTATTTTTTAAACGCGCTCTATTTAATACTGCACTTTTTAGCTGCTCACATACCGCTTCACTGGGGGTAGTAACACAACCGATCCCTTCAATAAAGCTGACCGACTTAACATAATCGCTAAAACAACTCGCAAAAATCCCTGCGACCATAGCCCCCATCGAATGACCAACTAAGTGTACTTTTTTAACCCCTAATGTATTGATAAATTGATACACATCATCAATATAATCAACAAAGTAGTAATGCGCATCATCACTTTTCCACGAAGACAACCCGTGCCCAACAAAATCAATGCAGTACCAAGTTTGACTCGGTTGCACCTTATTAAGCATAGGAAAAAAACTGTTGCTATTATCAAGCCAACCATGAAGCGCAATAACAACATCACCACCGGAGCCTTTCTTTAAGCCATGAATATTTGAATTATTGATTTTAATATTAAATGGCTGCACACCCGACCTCTTCCTACTTTTAGCTTATTTATAACATACTAGTTGTCAGACCACTAACATATCGTTAGCCATTTTTATAACTGATAAAAATATATTTTAGCTAATATCCTTAACTGAATAAAAAATTTTTAACGACGTTATAGTGCAATTTAATTCGTTAAATTGATCAAAGATTTATGCAGTTTGGTATTAGTACATAAAAGCGATATATTTTTTAACTATAGAGATTATAAATACCAACCCAATACTCTTTTAAAAACAACATCACTTATTGTAATTCATCTCATATATTAATTTATTTATCATGCTTAAGGTATACAATAACGCAGGCTTTTAAATAAGGTACACTCAAAAGGTACAACTATGAAAAAACAGTTCAGCTTATTAGCACTTTTGTGCTCTGCATCAGGTGCTTACGCAGAGTCAGCGCCTAAAAATGTAATTTATATGATTGGTGACGGCATGGGTCCGGCATACACCACAGCTTATCGCTATTTTAAAGATGACCCTGCAACTAAAGAAATCGAAGGTACCGTTTTTGATACGATATTAAAGGGCATGGCGCATACCTATCCGGATGACCATACGTATGTAACCGATAGTGCAGCAGGTGCGACAGCACTTAGCAGCGGGCATAAAAGTTACAATGGCGCTATAGCCGTAGATACACACAAAAAAGCGGTTAAAACCATGCTTGAAATTGCAAAAGAGCGCGGTATGACAACGGCACTTGTTGCAACATCACAAATAAATCATGCAACGCCTGCAAGCTTCGCTTCGCATAATGAATCGCGTAATAATTACGATGCGATTGCTAACGACTACATAGATAATAAAATTGTTGGTAAATTACCAGTCGATTTAATGTTAGGTGGTGGTACTAAATACTTTATTAGAGACGATCGTAATTTAGTTGATGAGTTTAAAGCCGCTGGCTATCAATATGGCGATGACATTAGCAATCTCGGCCAAATAACTCAAATACCCGCTTTAGGTTTGTATGCGCCAAAAGGTTTACCTTTTGCACTTGATGAGAACCCAACTCGCCTTACGCAACTAACATCCAAAGCGCTTGATTTACTAGATACTCAAAACAAAAGCGGTTTTTTTGTGATGATTGAAGGCAGTCAAATAGATTGGTGTGGTCATGCAAATGATATTGCTTGTGCGATGGCTGAAATGGACGACTTTGCAAAATCAATTGAAAAAGCAAAAGCCTATGTCGACAAAAATAAAGATACTATTTTAGTAGTAACAGCCGATCACTCTACAGGAGGATTAACTCTTGGGGCACACGGTCAATACAAGTGGGAAACTGAAGTAGTTAAAGGCGTTAAAGCAACCGCAGGTAAACTTACTCAGTTATTACTTGATGCAAAAGATTTAAAATCAGTGTGGACGACTAACACGAACATTGAATTCACAACTGAAAATCAAATTAAACTTGAGCAAGCTAAAAAAATGGGCGACAAAGCGCTTAATTTAGCCGTTAAAAGTATTATTAGTGATACTAGCTTTACTGGCTGGACAACAGGCGGACATACAGCTGTAGATGTTCAAGTATTTGCCTATGGTAAAGGTAGCGAGCATTTTATTGGATCACAGAACAATACTGACATTGCTGATAAGCTGATTGGCTTTATTGAAAAGTAAACTTTGACACTGTAATAAAAAAGCCCGAATGTGTGTTCGGGCTTTTTTATTCTGTCTTTAAAGCGTGCTAATAAACTTTATGCGTAAATATCAACACCTATTAAATTTTGCACTTCAGCACGGCGCTCTAAATTAGCAAATTCAGTATAAGTAGAAATTGCTTTGCTTACTTGAGCTGATGGTTGGTCGTAAATTGTTTGACTGTATTCGTTGCTTTTAGCGCTGCTTTTAAACAGTTGATTGGCAAGCTCTTCGCCTTTTTTACTGCTTTTTACATAATCGGTATTCGCTTTTTGTGTAGCCGGTTGCTCTACTAAACTCTGTGGTTTATTAGTAACGACTTGAGTAGAGCTAACCCTCCCCGGAATATCTCCGGTAAAAAAACCTGAACCAATAGGCAGCGTCATTACGCGTCTCCAACCTTAATATTGTTTAAAATTATGATTTAAAAACAACCAATTTGCAAATAATACGATTACTCACGCCCAGGTAGCTTTTTCCAAGTTACCGTATCACGAACATATTTAGGTTGAGCATCGCTTGCTTTGACAATATTACCCGATAAAAACGCGGCTTCAACATGCGCTAACATATATCGTGCATCAGGTAATGTAATCTCACTATTAATTGTCACGTTTTCAAAGTTATTAAGCGCACCTGGGTAGGTTTTAAACCCAGTGCCCACTGCGATAGATGGCTCAGTAGAAGTAATATAGTCATCGCTTAATAGGTCCGGCTTTATTACACACTCTTGATTGACCAGTTGCACTAAATTATTTTTTGCTTGGTAATGGGCGAAATATATTTCCCCCATACGCGCATCTATACTAGGGAAAACACTAAGGCTGCCGTTTTGTTCAAACGCTTGTTGCGCCATAATAGCAAGTGTTGAAACGCCAACTAGTGGTAAGTTTGTTGAATACGCAAGCCCTTGTGCTATTGCAACACTAATACGCACGCCAGTAAAACTACCGGGTCCTTGACCAAAACCAATCACATCTAAATCTTTCAATTTACAGTTAGCCTTGGTTAACAACTCATCCACGAGTGGAAGTATTTTTTGGCTGTGCTGCTGTGGGCATTCTTCAAAATGATGAAATGTTTGGCCCTGAAAATGTAAAACAATTGACAGTGCTTCAGTAGAAGCGTCGAGGGCGAGGATATTACTTTTAATCATTTTATTACTCTAATTAATTTGTTGTAAAAATTTATTGGCATCTTCTAAACTCCGCGTGCGGCGCATTGGCGGTAAGCTCTTTAAAAACACTTGCCCATACTGACGTGTAACTAGGCGATTATCACATATTACAAGGACGCCTTTATCTTTGCTATCACGAATTAAACGCCCGACACCTTGCTTTAGTGCAATCACCGCTTGCGGTAATTGTATGTGTGCAAAAGGGTCTTTTCCTTGCATTTGGCAATCTTGCATTTTGGCTTGTAATAAAGGGTCATCGGGGGCTGCAAATGGTAATTTATCAATAATAACACAGCTTAGTGTGCTGCCGCGTACATCAACACCTTCCCAAAAAGAAGCTGTGCCGAGTAACACCGCATTACCATGGCGGGTAAACTTCTCTAAGATAATACGCTTAGACATTTGCCCCTGCATATAAACTGGGTAGTCTATTTGTGTGGTGAGTCCTTCAGCGACCAAATGCATCATTCGATAACTAGTAAAAAGCACAAAGCAGCGCCCTTGTGCTGATTTTATAAGTTCGAGTGTGAGTTTTACAATTGCGTGGGGCATGTTATCAGCGTGTGATTCAGGTAAATAACGTGGCAAACATAACAATGCCTGATTAGGGTAATCAAACGGGCTGTCTACCATCATGCTTTGCTTTGGTTTTAAACCCAAACTTGCGTTAAAGTGCGCTAATTTGTTGTCGACCGAAAGCGTAGCTGATGTAAACACAAAGCCTGCGCCAGTGTCTTGCATCATTTGAGCAAATTTAGCGGAGACATTAAGTGGTGTTATATTAATCGTTAAATAACGACGTGTTGTTTCATACCAATAACTAAAACCAGTTTGAGCCGTGTCAAACACACGTTCTAACTGGCCTTTAAAAGCAAGTGTTCGCTCAAACGGATGCTCTATTTTATCGCTTCTGTCTAAACACAGTTTAAGTACCTGATAAACAAAATCTAAATCACTGATCACACGATGAAGTGCTGCACAAATTTGTTTGTCGCTCAGTTTTTCTCGCCAGTCACCTCTGCTACCATCAACACCAAACTGCAATCGTAAATCTGCAACACTTGTCTCTAGCTTATTTAAGCTTTTACCGAGTTGCAGCATATCGGGTATTTCAGCTCTATAAATAGCACGTAAGTCATTAATTAAATCCACCAGCTTTTTAGTACTTACACTCTCGCCAAAATAATCACTGGCAATTTCGCTTAACTGATGGGCTTCGTCAAATATATAGGCATCTGCTTTTGGCATCAATTCAGCAAAGCCGCTTTCTTTTACGGCCATATCGGCAAAAAACAAATGGTGGTTAATAACAACCACATCGGCATCGGCCGCTGTTAAACGCGCTTTGCGTATATAGCAGCTTTGAAAGTCGGGGCATTCTTTGCCTAAGCAGTTATCTGCCGTTGAGTTTACATAAGGCAGTACTTTGGCATCATCTTCTATACCAATGCAATCGGCTAAATCACCTGACTGTGTTTCACTGGCAAATTTAGCGACCATAGCTAATTGATGCATTACGTCTGAATCATCAGTAGGTACATGGGCAACATGCTGGTTAAGTCGGTAGGTACATAGGTAATTGGCACGCCCTTTTAATAAGGCGGTTTTTTTAGAGGCACTAAGCGCTTTAACAAGCTGCGGTAAATCGCGGTGGTATAACTGCTCTTGCAAGGCTTTAGAACCGGTGGAAATGATGGTTCTACCTTTTGATTTAAGTGCAGGCGCTAAATAGGCAAACGTTTTACCTGTCCCCGTGCCCGCTTCAACTACCAATTGCGAACTGTTTTTTAATGCATCTGCAACGGCAACAGCCATATCTATTTGGGGTTGACGTGGTGTATATCCATCTAAAGATAATGCCAAAGGCCCAGTTGCACTAAACAGTTGTTTGATAATACCAATCACTTTACAAGAAATAATAGCGCGATTTTACGTAAGCTAAACATCAAGGGCAAGTAATTAAGTTATATAATAAAGGGGCATTGCCCCCTACTAATTATTATTGTGCGTTAATAGATAAGGTAATTCCACTTGCTGAACTATAGCCCTTTAAATCTATGTACCATGTACCCGCTTGCGGGTTATCGATACGACAGGTTTCGGTATTGCCATTTTTAAAAGGTCTACATTGATATACAGACTCTGTTGATGGGCTTGCAAAATTTAAGTACAAATCCGCATCCCCACTACCGCCGCTCATATTAACCGTTAATGCTGAATATCCTGCATCAAGATCTTGTGTGTATCGAGCCCAATTGTTTGCTGTTACAGAAACATTATTTTCTACCCGATTGATTGGCTCAAGTCCACTACCTTCATTATAGCTACCAGTCAGAGAAACATTAGTAATCGCATCCCATGCTTGGACCATGACATAATAAACTCCCGTTTGAGCATTACTTATTTCACAACGCTCATTACTTGAAGACGTTGTGCTTTTACAGTCAAAACTAGTGAGTGTCGGAGCTGAATTAAACTTAACGTATAAATCGGCATCCCCCGTACCACCTGATGTAGCGAAGTTTAAATTAGTTGCATTACTGGGTACTTTTAATGTGTACACACGTTCCGCTTTTGCATTTTCAGTGATACCAGACACTGCAACACCATTTTGTAGTTCGTTATCGATTGGTGGTACTACGTCACCTGCATTTTTTGCCATTTCAGATGCATAACTCACAGCTAATTTTGCAAATTTACTCGCATGATCAGCGTCAAAGTTAGTGTCGTTAACAGTGTGAATTAATCGATTTATATCGGCCATTTTTGATTCAAATGGCATCGATGCTGTAAACCCCTGTTGATACCAAGATGCGTGATCCGAACATCCATATCCACATTGATCAAAACCGTAGCTAATAGAAGGCAAATAAGTATCAATAAGCTGACCCAAAAATTGATTTTGAGCATTGGTCGTGTAATCAGTCATCATCACAATGTCTTCATTGCTGCCGTTGTTGCCCGTCATATCAAACTGCACCATACCTACAACATTTTTGCCTTGTGATTTATATGCAGAGGCAATCGCCTTTGACCCTCTTAAACCCACCTCTTCAGCTGCAAACCCCATTATATGAATTGTTCTTTGTGGCTTGTAGTTATTATCGACAATTGCTCTTAGCACTTCTGATAATACAGCAATACCTGAGGCATTATCATCCGCACCTGGAGAGCGTCCATTTGTTGGATTTGATTGGTTAATCGAATCTAAATGTCCACCTATAACAACAATCTCATCCGCTTTTTCATCCCCAGGTATTGTGACTATAATTGAAGATTGCGCCCAACTATGTGTAAAGTATTCAACGCTAATATCACTGCGATTTGTGGCTAATTGTTGCCAATAGTTTTTTAGCCATTGTGATGCATCTATTCCTGTTTGAGCTGTATAGTAGCGGTTGTAGAAGTTGCTCATTGAATTAACAGTATTTGTTAAATTATTTGGGCTGACACTATTTATTAGTTGCTGTGTTGTTTGCGCGTTATCAATACTATAGTTAAAAGCCAAAGCACTTTGATTTTGAACAGCAGCTAGTTGCTGCGTGTATTGCTTAGCTTCATCAAGCGATTCATGCGCTACAAAACCACCGCACCGGTGGTAATTATCATGCATAAATTCACTCAGGCCTGCTATATTTTCGGGCTTTACCTGCAAAAAGTTAACCGTATCTAATTCAGTTGTACGCATACTTAATGATTCACGTGATTTGCTTACTGTTTTTTGAGTCTGCTGGTAATGTTTTGCTGCAATAGGATCTATTGTCACCCAAATATTTTCGTTGTCTTGTGCATACAGTGGTTGAACAATTAAGGTACTGGCGCTAACTAACGCGACATTTAGTAAATGTTTCATAAATTGATTCCTTTTAAATCGAGCTATATTCATAGAAAGTGACATTACTAAGATAAAAAAGGGAGCGGATGCTCCCCAGGAATGAATTTAGTTCGCTTTAATATTTAGCGTTACACCACTTGCAGTGCGAAAACCTTGTAAATCGATATGCCAAGTTCCCGCTTGTGGATTATCGATAGTACAACTTTCGTTATTGCCATTTTTATAAGGGCGACAAACGTAAGCATTTGTACCCGACTCTGTTCCAAAGTTTACATATAAATCAGCGTCACCACTGCCTCCTGCAATTGAAACATTAAGTGAGCTGTAGCCTGCACTCAAATTTTGAGTAAATCGAGTCCAGTTTCCAGCATTGACACTCACATTTTCTTCAGTTCGATTGATTGGTGTTGTGCCACCCGTATCGCCATCAAAACTACCAAGTAACGAGACTCCTGAAATTTGATCCCACGCCTCAACCATTACATAATAAGTACCCGCTTGAGCATTACTAATAGAGCAGCTTTCGTTACTGGTTGAAGTTGTGCTTTTACAATCAAAGCTAGTAAGCGTTGGCTTAGTCGCAAATTGTACATATAAATCAGCATCACCTGTTCCACCTGACGTGGTAAATGCTAAATTACTCGCACCTGCAGGAACATCAAGTGTAAAGAATATTTGCTGTTTCGCTGAGCCACTGATGTCAGGACGTGGTACGCCATTTGAGAGTGCTTCGTCTTCAATTGGAGGCACTGAATCACACGAACTACCAGCACTCAAACTAGAGGTAACACCAACAGCACTTAATGCCGCTTTTACGTCATTTGGCTCATAATTTAAGTCACAGGCTGCATCCATAACCCCATTACCGGCAAGATCCCAGTTTGTACTTGCTGTCCAATATTGTTGATTTGCACGCGCCATGACTAAAAATGCTTTTTTCGTATCCCAACCTGGTGTTGTTGCTAAGTTATAAAACGCTTTATTAAATACTCCTGAGCTATAATGCACATCCATTCCTGAAGAATAACTACTTTGATTGTCTATTGAGCGCCCATCTTGTGTCGGATTGTTCATATAGCGCAATGCGCCATTGCCCTTAAATATCTCTTTTCCGACTAACCAATCATTACTGCCCTTCATGTAAAATTCAGCAGCTTCACCCGCCATGTCAGAAAAAGCCTCGTTTAAGCCGCCTGATTTTCCACTATAAACTAAGCCAGAGTTTTGCTCAGTAAAGCCATGGCTCACCTCATGAGCAGACACATCTAAACTCACGAGTGGATAGAACGTATTTAGACCATCGCCAAATGTCATTGCACGACCATCCCAAAATGCATTCTCATAGTTGCTGCTATAATGCACTCGCATTTGTAGTTGAAATGAAAGTGGTGGCGAACCAATCCAATCGTTGTACATGTTAAAAATTACGTTACCAAAGAAGTGTGCGTCATTAAGTGGTGAATATGCACCGTTGATTTCTTTAAACGTATTTTCAGGGCAAGTAAATGAATATGCGCTTGTACCACTGGTGCCACCATTCAAATTAATGGTTTTTACGTTGCTATTACTCATTGTGCAGTTATTACCAGACTGCGTAACATCTAGGCTGGCAAAATCAGTACCATAAATATATTTGCCCGTTTTTAAATTACCGCCTGGGCCAGTCGCATCTGCATGTTGAAGATTGTCCAAGCTAAATAGTAGCTCACCTGAGTTCGCATCAATGATTTGATATGGACGAGATGGATTACTTCCATAAGTAACATAAGATACTTCATAAACAAGATGCGCCTTACCTTGCTCATCAACCCAAATTGCTAATTGCGATTTCTCGTCATGCTTTTCTAAACCGACAGAATGAAGCGCCTGAGGAGATTTTTGTAATCCCTTAGCTACCGCTAACTGTTTATTTATCTTTGGGATTACCGTGTTTATATCACTTGAAATGTCATATACCGCAGCACCGTGAGCATGTTTAAACTGCCCGTTGCTGTTAAAGGTTAAACTCACCCTGTCACCTATAACAGGTAGGCCATTGTATACTTGCTGAAATAATCGAGTTGTGTCGCCGTTATTACTTTTTATTTCTTTAATTACAACTAATTTGTTCCCAGCCTCTAAGCCAACTAATTGATCTGGGGTCGCTGTTGATGCAGACAACGTATTATTAGTATTTACGTGTTCATTTAGGTATTTCTTATTTGCGGCTACTGCGCTTGATGCTTGCATTAGTGTAAAAGCAGCAAGAGTTGCAATTGTTATTTTTGATAATTTCACGTTTACGCTCCATTAGATTATTTAGTTTTAATGTACTTTGTTAATCGGCACTACCTGTTCCCGATTAAGGATCAGCCTAGGTTACAAATAACATAAATGAAAATGAAACAAATAATTTACAATTAAAGTATGAGATAACAAATTAAGTTATTTATATTCAATATATTGGTATAATAGAGGTAAGAAAAAAGAAACTAACAGATAACATTTCGTACACATAAGTTTACTTTTAGTTTCATTTTTAGGTGGTTAATTAACAATAAAATTACATTTAGAATTACATATACACATTAAAAAAGGCCCTATCTGGGCCTCTTTACTTTAATTACGGGATCTTCATTAGGCCCATGTGTCTAAATGTGGGGGGTCGTCATCATCAGGGCTAGTTTTTGTTTTTTTTGTTTGTTCGTCAAGCGTATTGAGCTTTTTCTTTTTTTGTAACTCACGCTTTTTTTTATTTTCTAGATCGACCTTTTCAGCTGCGGCTCCACTTTGTACACCCGCAATATGAAATGCCCCTTTAG
The DNA here is from genome assembly GCF_014905615.1 of Pseudoalteromonas aliena SW19. Classification (NCBI taxonomy): domain Bacteria; kingdom Pseudomonadati; phylum Pseudomonadota; class Gammaproteobacteria; order Alteromonadales; family Pseudoalteromonadaceae; genus Pseudoalteromonas; species Pseudoalteromonas aliena. The sequence continues at coordinate 716,627 of NZ_AQGU01000029.1, read as the reverse complement.
ATTCAACAGCTAAACGAGTGATAGTTCCTAAGTAAGGGATCATGATGTCCATACGTACTTCCTTATTTAACTGTTTGACTAATAAACAATTACATTATTAAAACTACATGTATTATCTTCTATAGTATCGACAGTTATAAGATATACTTTAATTTAGCTAAATAAAACTTGCCATAATCAGGCTATTTATGTTTTTATAAATGCGAAATTTATTTAAACAGATAACAACTGAACGTTAGCCAAATGACGGGCAGTTACATAGGATAAAAAATGCGCTTAAACCTGACAACAGTACATCATCACCACCATTCATCGGAATAACCTGTCAGGTCTTTCGCTGAGAGGTTATTCCTAAAGGAACCTCTGGCGATTCAAAACATATTGATTCATTTTCGCCCTGAGGTTCCCTCGGGGTTTTTAGTTTTTAAATTAAAGGAAAATGAATAATGAACAACAGTAATCGTCTACGTATCGCCATCCAAAAAGGCGGCCGCCTATCTAAAGATTGTCAAGATCTGCTTAAACAGTTAGGTGTTAAACTTAACCTTCGTGAACAACGCTTAATTGCACACTCAACGAATATGCCAATTGACGTACTACGTGTGCGCGATGACGATATTCCGGGTTTAGTAATGGACGGTGTATGTGACTTAGGTATTGTTGGCGAAAACGTACTAGTAGAAGTGCAAGCAGAACGGATGCGCCAAGGTGTACCAAGTGAAGTAACCAAACTTTCAAAACTAGATTTTGGTTACTGTCGTCTTGCACTTGCATGGCCACAAGAGCTTGGCGCTCGCGATAAAAGCTGGTTTGAAGGCAAGCGTATTGCGACTACCTATCCAGAAATCTTAACTCAGTGGTTAAAGCGCGAAGGCATTAACGCAAGTACAGTAATGCTTACGGGCTCTGTTGAAGTAGCACCGCGTGCGGGTTTATCTGATGCAATTTGTGATTTAGTATCTACTGGCGCAACACTTGAAGCGAACGGCTTAATTCAAGGCGAAACAATTTTAGAATCAAACGCGTGTTTAATTCAAAATAAAGACCTTCAAGATGCTGACAAACTAGCGCTAATCAATAAGCTTATGCCGCGCCTACGTGGTGTTAGACAAGCTAAAGAAAGCAAATACATCATGCTACACGCACCAAAAAGCAAGCTTGATGAAATTTGTGAAATTTTACCAGGTTCTGGTCAACCTACTCTACTTGCCCTTGCTGGTAACGATGAATACGTAGCACTGCACATGGTAAGCAGCGAAACATTATTTTGGGAAACAATGGAGCAGTTAAAAGCCTTAGGCGCTAACTCTATTTTAGTTATGCCAATTGAAAAAATGATGGAGTAAGTGCCATGCTTCGTTGGAATGAGGAATCTTCACAAGTACAAGCAGCGGCGCTAATGCGCCCTGCAGTTTCTGCCAGTGCCAAGGTTGAAGCTATTTGCAAAACTATTTTAGCTAACGTAAAAGAGCAAGGTGATAAAGCCTTACTTAGCATGGCTAAAGAGTTTGATAATAGATCTAACCCTCGCTTATGTGTTCCGCTTGATGAAATTAACGCATCAGAGCAAGCACTAAGTGCAGAGCTTAAATACGCAATTGATACCGCTTATGCAAACGTTAAACGTTTTCACGAAGCGCAATTGCCAAAAGATATTAAATTATCGACCCAACCAGGCGTTGTATGTGAACTGAAATATCAAGCCATCGAAGCAGTCGGTATTTACGTACCCGGTGGCAGTGCTCCACTGCCATCGTCGGTTATTATGCAGGGTGTATTAGCGCAATTAAGCGGCGCAAAAACCGTTGTACTTGCTACACCAGTTCAAGGTGATAAAGCGATTAACCCTGCTATTTTATATGCAGCTAAGTTATGTGGCATTACTACTTTAATAGAAAGTGGTGGCGCAGGCGCAATTGCAGCAATGGCGTATGGCACCGAATCAGTTCCTAAAGTGAACAAAATATTTGGTCCAGGTAATAGCTTTGTAACAATGGCTAAACAGCTCGTTGCGCAAACTATTCCAGGTATGGCCATTGATATGCCAGCAGGTCCATCTGAAGTATTAGTTATTGCAGATGAACGTGCGAACCCAGAATTTATAGCCGCCGATTTACTCTCACAAGCAGAGCACGGCGCAGATTCGCAAGTTATTTTATTATGTAACAGCGAAAGTATAATAGAACAAACACAGCAGGCACTTACACGCCAGTTAGCTAATTTGAGCCGCAAAGAAACAGCTGAGCAAGCGCTCGCTAATTCTTCACTTATTTTAGTTGATTCAATTGCGCAAGCATTTGATGTATCAGCGCAATACGGACCAGAGCACTTAATTTTACAACTAGGCGATGCAACACCTTACCTAGATAAAGTTAAAAACGCAGGCTCTGTATTTGTGGGTGACTACACGCCAGAATCTGCAGGCGATTACGCATCGGGTACTAACCACGTGTTACCAACCTATGGTTACAGTGCCACTTACTCGAGCTTAAACTTGCTTGATTTTTTCCGTACATACACAGTGCAAACAATTACTAAGAGTGGTTTAACACAGCTTTCAAAAGCTATTTTACCACTTGCAGATGCGGAAGGCCTTGATGCCCACGCTAATGCGGTTTCAATTCGTTTAGAGGCAATTAAAAATGAGCAATAAGAGCGCACAAGCGTCTAGCTTATTACCTAAGAATATTGCAGCCCTTGCTGCATACAGCTCGGCAAAAAGTGAAAAGCTAACCGGTACTACGTGGCTAAATGCTAACGAAAGCCCGTATGCTAAAAATCTTGAACTGAGTATTGAAGATTTAAATCGCTACCCCGATCCACAACCGCAACTGGTTATTGACAGGTACGCAGATTATACAGAGCTTGAAAGCGAAAATGTACTAATGACCCGCGGCGCAGATGAAGGCATTGAGCTTTTAGTGCGCACATACTGCGAGCCAGCTAAAGATAGTATTGCGCTATTTTTACCCACCTACGGTATGTACAAAGTAACCGCCGATACACACAACGTTAGTATTAACGCGCTTACCCAAGAATTATTATTAAGTGGCAGTGCTGACGAAATAGTTGCAGCTGTTGGCAACTCAAAACTGGTATTTATTTGTAACCCAAATAATCCAACGGGCAGCTTAACACCACTTGATAAAGTAAAAGCGATTGCAACAGCACTTGCAGGTAAGGCATTAGTTATTGTTGATGAAGCCTATATAGAGTTTTGTCCAGAGCAAAGCGCTACTCAACTTATTACTGAGTTTAGTAATGTAGTGGTTTTGCGTACGCTTTCTAAAGCCTTTGCGCTAGCTGGCCTCAGAACCGGTTTTACCCTTGCACAAGCAAGCGTTCTTGCGCCAATTCGTAAAGTCATTGCCCCGTATCCGGTATCGGGCGTAGTAGCAAGTATTGCAGCGCAAGCAATTGCACCCGATGCAATTACATCGATGCGCCGCCAAGTGACTATTTTAAATAGCTTAAAAGCTAAGTTAGTAGATTGGCTAAACGCCTCCCCTGCTGCATTAAAAATTCTCACTGGTGAAGGTAACTTTGTTACTTTAAAATTAGCCGATAAAAACTACTTTAAAATTGCACTTGAGCAAGGTTTAGTGATGCGCGCTTTTACGCTATACGGTGAAGACGACTGGCTACGAATTTCAATTGGTAGTGAACAAGAACTTAAACAAGTAAAAATTTGGTTAGATGGCCTGCAATTGCCAACTACCGCAGCATCTTTAGCAGGAAACGAAGTATCATGAGTAACCCCTATTTATTTATCGACCGCGACGGCACTATTATTGAAGAGCCAATTACCGACAAACAGGTAGATAGCCTTGAAAAGCTTGCCTTTTTACCTAGCGTTATCCCAGCTTTATTACAATTACAAGCTGCAGGTTACCGTTTAGTGATGGTATCTAACCAAGATGGTTTAGGCACAGATAGCTTTCCTACTGCTGATTTTGACATTGCACAAGACAAAATGATGGACATAATGCAAAGCCAAGGCATTAGCTTTGAGACCGTATTAATTTGCCCTCACTTTAACGAGCAAAACTGTGATTGCCGTAAACCTAAAACAGGTTTACTTACCGAGCTTATGCGCTCAGGCAAAGTAGATTTAGCACGCTCTTTTGTTATTGGCGACCGTGAAACTGATATTGGCCTTGCTCAAAACCTATGTTGTGAAGGTATTTTATACGACGGCGACTGGAGTGCCATAGTAACTAAATTGACCACCGCAAACCGCGAAGGTCGTGTTACACGCAACACTAAAGAAACCCAAATTGATGTGGCAATAAACCTAGATCAAACTAAAAATGGCAGCATAGACACCGGACTTGGCTTTTTTGATCACATGCTTGATCAAATTCGTACGCACGCAAACATTGGTTTAAACATTAAAGCCAAAGGCGATTTACACATAGACGAGCACCACCTTGTTGAAGACATTGGTATTGCTCTTGGTGTCGCACTTAAACAAGCGCTTGGCACTAAATCGCAAATTGCGCGCTATGGTTTTGCGCTTCCTATGGATGAGTGTAAAGCCGAAGCACAAATTGATTTATCGGGCCGTGCATCATTTGTATTAAACGCTAACTTTAGCCGCGAAAAAGCAGGCGATTTAGACGTACAAATGGTTGAGCACTTTTTCAAAAGCTTAAGTGATAACGCCGCGATTAGCCTTATTTTATCGGTAAGCGATGGTAACTGTCATCACCAAGTAGAAGGCTTATTTAAAGCGTTTTCACGCGCTCTTCGCATGGCAGTAGCACAAGACACGACCCAACAAACAGCCAGCTCTAAGGGATGTTTATGATTGCCATAATTAATACTGGTTGTGCCAATATAAATTCAGTACGCTTTGCGTTTGAACGCTTAGGCCAAACGTCAACAGTAATTACATCACCAGATCAATTAGCGGGTTTTGAGCGCGCTATATTACCAGGTGTGGGTCATGCATCGGTTGCTATGAAGCGCCTAGTCGATAATGGCTGGCAACAAGCTATAAATGAATACCAGCGCCCACTTATGGGTATTTGTTTAGGTATGCAGTTACTGTGTGAAAGCACCGAAGAAGGTAACGTACAGTGCCTAGGTAAAATACCAGGACAAGTAAAAGTGCTTGATGTAGGCAATTTAACGTCGCCGCATATGGGTTGGAATAACTTAAATGTTAACAAAGAGCATGCATTAACTAAAGGGCTGACGCTCGATGAGCAAGTGTATTTTGTTCACAGCTTTGCGCACACCGTAAACGACGCCACACTCGTGAGCGGCGAATATGGTCAAACCTTTTCAGCCATTGTTGCTAAAGACAATTACGCGGGCATGCAATTTCACCCAGAGCGCAGCGCAAAAGTTGGCGCACGTTTATTACAAAATTTTGTTGATTGGCAGTTGTAAGCTGCCCATTAACTAACAAAAAAGAGATTATTTGTGATTATTCCAGCATTAGACGTATTACAAAATCAAATTGTGCGCTTGTATCAAGGTAAATACGATACAGCACAATTTTACCCTTTCGAACTTGGCGCGCGTTTAAAAGAATACGCCAACAGTGGCGCAGGTAAGTTACACCTTGTTGATTTAGAAGGTGCACGCGATCCAAGTAAAAAACAGTGGCAACATATTCAAGCTGCAACCAAAGCACTTAAGGTACCGTACCAAGTAGGCGGCGGTATTCGCTCAGAGCAAGATGTAAGTGATTGGCTAAAAGCCGGTGCAAACCAAGTTGTTATTGGTTCAATGGCAGTAGAAAAACGCGAGCAAGTAAAAGCCTGGATTGAACAATTTGGCGCAGAGCATTTTGTAATTGCTCTTGATGTAAATAAAACAGCCACGGGCTGGGCACCTGCTACGCACGGTTGGTTAAGTGAATCTGAATTTGGTTTACTTGAGCTGGTAGATTTTTATGTGGGCTTAGGTGTTATTGACTTTTTATGCACGGACATCAGTAAGGATGGCACCATGACTGGCCCTTCTTTTGCACTTTATGAAGATTTAATTAATCATAATGCAGATATAAAAGTGCAAGCCTCAGGTGGGGTAAGCTCGTTAGACGACATTAAAAAGCTTAAAGAGCTAGGTGTTGGCGGCGTTATTTTAGGTAAATCATTGCTTGATGGCGCATTTAGCGTTGAGGAGGCACTGGCATGTTATCAAAACGCATAATCCCGTGTTTAGACGTTAAAGACGGCCAAGTAGTTAAAGGCGTTAAGTTTAAAGGCCATGAAATTGTTGGCGACATTTTAACAATGGCTAAAGCCTACAGCGAAGCCGGTGCCGATGAACTGGTTTTTTACGAGATCAGTGCAAGCGTTGAAAAACGCCTACTTGATGTAAATTGGGTAGAGAGCATTGCACGTAATATCGATATACCATTTTGTGTAGCCGGCGGTATTAAATCAGTCGCTGATGCAGCGCGAGTACTTGAGCGCGGCGCAGATAAAATAAGTATTAACAGCCCTGCTATTGCGCGCCCTGGACTTATTAAAGAATTACACGATGAGTTTGGTAAGCAATGTGTTGTTGTCGGTATTGACAGCTTTTTTGATGAAACGACCGGTGAATATTTAGTGTATCAATTAACCGGCGATCCTAATGCATCAAGCCGTACGCGCTATAAAACACAAGAATGGGTTAAACGCGTACAAGACTTAGGCGCAGGCGAAATTGTATTAAACTGTATGAACCAAGATGGCGTTCGTAACGGTTACGACAACGAGCAACTAAGTAAAATTCGCGAGCTGTGTGACATTCCTTTAATCGCCTCTGGCGGTGCGGGTAGTATGCAAGATTTTGTTGATGTATTTAAACAAAGCAAAGTAGATGGTGCATTAGCCGCCAGCGTTTTTCATAAAAATGTGATTAACATTGGCGAACTAAAACAATTTTTAACAGATAACCAAGTGGCAGCAAGATTATGCAAGTAACACAACAAAACCAAGCTCAAGTCGATTTCGCTAAAAGTGACATGATCCCTGCTATTATTCAAGATGCCCGCTCGGGTGTTATTTTAATGCAAGGCTTTATGAACAGCGAAGCACTCGCTGTTACGCTTGATACCAATAAAGTGACGTTTTACTCGCGTTCAAAATCGCGTTTATGGACTAAAGGCGAGTCATCAGAAAACTACTTAAATGTAGTATCTGTTCATACCGATTGCGACCACGATTCAATTTTAGTCCTTGCCAACCCAGAAGGTCCAACGTGCCACTTAGGCACACAAAGCTGTTTTGGTGATGAAGCAAAACCAAGTTTAAGCTTTTTAGCACAGTTAGAAGATGTGATTGTTGCGCGTAAAAACGACGACCCTGAAAAAAGCTACACAGCGTCATTATTTGCAAAAGACTTAAGCCGTAGTTGTCAAAAAGTAGGTGAAGAAGGCGTAGAAGTAGCCCTTGCCGCTATGAAACACGATAACGATGAGCTTACTAATGAGTCTGCTGATTTAATTTATCACCTGACAGTATTACTTCAACGCCAAGGCTTAGCCCTTGAAGATGTAGTTAAATGCTTGCAAGGTCGTCATAAATAGCATTAGTTGTGACTAACAAAGAGGCTCATATTTATATGGGCCTTTTTATTTTTACAGTAAATCACGTGTGATATAGTGCGTGGCTAAATTAATCGGTTACTGTGAACTATGAAAAACTATATTACTCCTTCTATTGTCGCATTCATTTTAGTCGTCGCGTTTATTTTAGCGGGCTGTACCAGCAAAACTAATCAGACTACAACTACAGCAACAACTACTACAACGAATCAGTCTGTAAAAACCACAGTAACACCCGATGAATGCAGCACCATAAATAACCTAATAAATGGTTATGAGTCTGGTTTTAATTCAATCAAAACAGATAAAGTAAACAACCAGTTTACTGAACAGTGGCGCACTAATACTCATATTATTGGAACAACCTGTACGGTTACTTTAAATAAATCAGAGCAAGCAAGTTACCAGTGCCAAACGCAAGTTAAAACACAAACGCAAATAGTAGAATCTCACCAAAAACTGGCTAAGCAATTGCGCCAATGTTTAACAAAAACAGGCTGGTTTGAAAGCCAAAAAGAAACAGCAAGTTCAATTTACAGCACCTTTGTACTTGATACTAAAACCCCAGCCATTACACTCTCTACCAATCAAGAAGGTAGTGGGTTCACTACTCGCTTTGAAATTGCACCACCGTTAGGGCTTTAATAATGCGCCAATTAAATCAAAACAAAAAACGATCTAAATTTAAAACCGATTGCTTAGGAATATGTGAGCGCCGCAGCGGTTACTGCACCGGTTGTGGGCGTACCAACCAAGAAATTTTTGATTGGATTATATTATCTGAAAATGAAAAAAAAGCGATTTTAGAAACACCACGAGCCGATATCACAAAAGCGTAATAGAGCTAAAAGCCTCGATACCTCAAGGCTTTAAATTAACGTTATGCTTTATCGAGCGCTTGGCTTACATCGGCAATTATATCTGCAATGTTTTCAATACCAACCGACAAACGAATTAAATCGCGACTTACACCCGCATTAGCAAGTTCTTCATCATTTAATTGACGGTGTGTGGTTGATGCAGGATGGCACGCAAGCGACTTGGCATCGCCAATATTAACTAAGCGTAAAATCATATTTAGCGCATCAATAAAACGAGTACCAGCCTCTAGTCCACCAGCAATACCAAAGCTTAAAATACCCGATGCTTTACCACTGGTAATTTTTTGACTCATTTCGTTATACGGGCTTGATTTAAGCCCTGCGTAATTAACCCAAAGCACTTTTGGATGATTTTCTAAATACTCAGCCAGATGCTGTGCATTTTCGCAGTGGCGATCCATTCTCAAGCCTAAAGTTTCAAGGCCAATTAAAATGTCAGATGCGTTTTTAGGCGCAAGCGCTGCACCGGTATTTCTAAGTGGCACAACTCTACAGCGACCAATAAACGCCGCTTCAGCAAAAGCTTCGGTATACACCACGTTGTGATACGACGGGTCGGGCTCATTCATCATTGCAAAACGCGTAGCATTCGTTTTCCAATCAAATTTACCTGAGTCGACAATCATGCCGCCAATGGCTGTACCGTGCCCGTTTATATACTTTGTAAGTGAGTGAACCACTATATCGGCGCCTAGCTCAAATGGGCGACATAAATACGGCGTAGCCACGGTATTATCAACTATAAGCGGCACACCTTTGCTGTGTGCAATACGTGCTAAACGCTCAATATCAACAATATTACCTGCAGGATTACCAATAGATTCACAAAAAACAGCGCGGGTGTTGTCGTCAATCGCATTATCGAACGCGGTAAAGTCATCAGCTTTAATCATGCGTGCTTCAATACCTTGCCTAGGTAAAGTATGCGCAAATAGGTTATACGTGCCACCATATACTTGGCTGGTGCTCACAATATTAGTACCTACTTCACACAAACATTGAATAGCATAGGTAATAGCAGCCATCCCAGAGGCAACAGCTAACCCACCTATGCCCCCTTCCATTGCGGCAATACGTTGTTCAAGAACGGCATTGGTCGGGTTCATTATGCGGGTGTAGATATTACCAGCTACTTTTAAATCGAATAAATCAGCGCCATGCTGCGTGTTATCAAATGTATAAGAAGAAGTGTGATAGATAGGCACGGCTGCCGATTTAGTCGTAGCCTCAGATTCGTAACCGTGGTGAAGTGCTAGTGACTCTAATTTCATAATTATTTCCTTCAATTAATTTACCACTAACCTAGCACTTCTTGGTTACAAAATGCACATGAAATATATTAAAGGGTGTTGAGGCGGTTCGATTTAAGCTAAAGGTGGCTAGGCGCAAATACCGGACTTCTTTGCTAACTTGGTTTTTGTGTATTTTTCATCATTTCTAAATATCGCCCTTCAATAAATTTTTTTTCTTTTGTAAGGTGCTTGAGTGCATACCGCGTTTTTTCTAGCTCTTGCTTAAGAGTGTCTAATTCCTCACTACTTTCAGGCCCGTCAGTTTGTAACTGCAATTGCTGTAGTAGCTGATCTTGCTCTGCAATTTGTCTTTTATATTCGTTTAAAGTGTTAAGTAGCTTAGTTTGATCTTGCGTTGAAGATACATCTACGTTTAGTGTTTTATCACTATTTTCACTCGCTTTTTTAAGCGCTTTATAATCTGCTTGTAACTGCTCTTTTTCTTCTTGAAGCACAGTCACTGCATCATATTGTGCATAGAGCTTTTGACGAGTTACTTTTAATTTTTCGACACTTTTGTCGAGATCCCCTTTAAGTTTGCGTATTAAGTTATGCGAGCGTTTTAATTTATTATTAAGCTCATCGATTAGCTGTTGTTCTTTTTCAGTAACATGATCTTTGGTTGATGAAGTAACCTCAGTTAATTGCTGCTGTAACAGTATTTGTAAATTAACTAACTCAGCAATTGTCTTTCGATTATCGTTAACATAGCTCATTGCATTATCAACAGATTCCCTACACATAGCTAACGTAGCATCATCCATCCCCCCTGTACTTTTAACCATGCTAAGCGCAAACGACCTAAACTCTCTGAGTATCAATAAAAGAATATAAAACCAAGCAGCTAAAATAAGTAGCCCAAAATTTATAGCAATATATTGATAAACCTCAGGAGGAAATACGACGTATGGCATTATTTAATTATCTTAAATTAAGTGTCAATTTACTAGAGTTTAGCGCTGTCAAAATAATATGCCATAATAACAACAACATTTAAAAAAAAGTAACGTGCGTGAAAATACTTATCGTTGATGATAGTCAAGCAACACTCGCAATAGTACGCCGGGGGTTGGAAAAATTTGGCTATCGAAAGTTATTAATAGAGAAAGCCAACAATGCTAAATCTGCGTTGACACTTATTGGCAGCTGGCATCCGGATATTGTTCTCACAGATTGGCATATGCCTGAAATGTCAGGAGTAATGTTATTGCGTGCTATTAAGCAACGACAACTTAATATAATAGTCGCGATGCTCACCACTGTTGATGAAAAGTCTAAAATTGAAGAAGCTATTAGCTTTGGCGCATCTTTTGTTCTATCAAAACCTTTTACCGACGAACAACTTCACGATAAATTATTACCTCTGGTGCAACTTGTAGAAAATAACGAAATAATTCCTGATGAAATTGAATTAAACAGTGATTTAGCATTACCAAAACTGTCGCAATTAGAACGTTTGTTTCATAAACATATAAGTCAGTCTTTAATCGTAAACACAATACAACCGCAGGTATTCGATGAGTCTAAAGTCCCCTGTGTCATGGCTGTTTATGAGGATCCAAAAAGTCAAAAAGTACGTGCCATTGCCATACTTGATATTTATGCAGCCTGTGTAATGGCTGGCGGATATAATACCTTGTCTACTGGCGATATCAGTAGCTTAATAATATCGGGCGCAGTATCGAATGCGGCATTATCTGCATGTAAAAAGGCACTTAGCGAAACTGCTTTTGCCTTTTTAGACAAACGAACGCGAGTTAGTTTACAAATTAAAACCGTCAAAGTTATTACAGCGCCTTTTCACAAACTCACTTTGCTATATAAAACTCCTGCAGAAAAGCGAATTGATTTTAGTTGTCAGCTTGAGGGGATGGCACAAGGTAAAATCATGTTGGTTGGTATTTAACCAGAGTTCAGGTTATTTAGTGTTTTTTATTTAGATGGCCGTTATATTATAAAAAGTATCAAGTATTTAAGAGACCACAAATGTGTAAATCAAAATCAGCGACTTTATCTTTATCAAAGAAGCTAAAGCTTTAAACGTTGCGCCATGTTATGTTTCTTTAAAAGCGCAGCGTCTCTTTGCCCTCTTTGTGAATTAATCACTAGGGCCTGTTGACCTTTCAGGATTAAGATTTGTTCAATCTAGGGGCGATTAAATCGCGGCGCGAGGTTTGTAACCTAGTGGGCTAAGTAAAAACCGAGCAACAAAGAGTTAATCGTCACTAGAAAGAACCCAAGGGCAGCGCATGTTTGGCATTTATGCTGCGTTATCGCCTATTTATGGGGAACAACCACACGACATAGGCTCTGCCTTGCTTAAATACCAAACACACTGCTGCAAATTTAACCTCGAAAGATAAACAGGCCCTAATAATATTTACGATAAAAAAGGCGCTTCCATTCCGGTAAGCGCCTCTTTTCTTACTCACTGATTACTTATTTTACTATTTTCATTTCGTCTAATAAGTTTTGTGCATTATCTACTTTATCCATTACCCACAGCATGTAGCGTGAATCAACGTGGATTGAGTATGAATAAAGATGACATTAAAAAGCGTTGTTGTCATGAAGCGATGTTTTAAATTTACTATCACGTAAAAAAGATAAGCATCAAGTGAGTTTCACTTGACAAAATAATATAATATTAATATTTTAGTTAACGATATATTATACATATTAAAAGGAATTATAATGGATACATTAACACTTGGAACTCAAAGATTATCTCTAAAAGAGAAAAAAGAGTTAGAAATTAAATGTGGAAATAGATTGAATTGGACTGATGGCGGACATTGGATGGGAAATGGAAAAGCCCCAAATTGCTTCATTAGAGAAAAACTAAGAAGCAAATCAGCACATACTATTAATTTCCTTACTGATGATGCGGCTACAAAATGGAATTTGGAATGGGAAAAAACAATAAGACAAGGTGGCTATGTAGCATCTGCAATTTTAGGTGTTGCGGTAAGCTTTGTTACATTAGGAGCTTTTACGGGCCCAGTCGTAGGTATGCTGTCTAACATACTTCAAGGTGAGTTTTTAGCAAACGTCCCATACCCAAGAATGGCAAGGGGCTGGAGCTATGAAATAATTTTCGAATACGACTTTTCTTGGTCACCACATCCTTATTTTGGAAGAGCATTAACCCAAAGAATCACAGGAATATCTAGGGACCATCTTGGTAATGAATTTGGTCGACATATTAGTAATAAAAAGTATGCTCTTGATCAACTCCCTGATGGTTTAGGTCGGTTTTTAGCCAGTACGCCTCCTAAAAATACTTCTTCGGTCTATAAATAATATGCAAAAAAAATCTAGCCAACTTATTTTTTTATGGTTTCTATTAATTTTTTCAGTTTCGTTGCATGCAAAAGACATTGATATTCAGCATAAATGGAAAATAACTGAAATTATAGATTCTGATGGAAGTATTGTGAAAGTGGAATCGGGTGACTTTATTGTAATCGATAAAAGTACCATATTAGAGATAATGAAAAAGTATGGAAATAGAAGCTACCCTTATTACAGGGAAGCGGATATTTTACATGTAACTTCTGGTGACACTGTTTACGAATGGAAAATACTTTTTCTGGACTCTGACAGGTTTCATTTAGAAACGCCGCTAGGTACATATATACTAACACGTTAATTATATCTTTAATAAATCACGCCTATTATATATGGACTGAATTATGATGCCTAAATGTTTAAATTGCTCACTTAATCTATCTTTTTCGTGGTTTGCATGGGCAATGTTTTCTACAAAGAACAGATGTGTCAATTGTGGTGCTTTGCACCAGTTTACTCCTAGGCATAAAACAGTTTACCAAGTATCGACTATATCAATGCTTTTAGGCATGAATTTATTAGGTTCTGTAATTTCTGGGGATATAGTAAAAGTTGTTATTTTATGTTCGATTATCTTTCCATTCATTATTTTTGTACCTGGGCAATACATATTGGCATCTCAAGATAATTTAGAGTTCAAAATAAAAAAATGAAAAATGTATTCACTTCAAATTTAGCCTTTAACTAAGCTATGAGAAGATTGACATTACTCGCGAATGAAAGTGAATACGTAAAGCCAACTGCATTAAAAACCTGCAAACTGAATCACACTCAATAAAAAAGGCGCTTCCATTACGGTAAGCGCCTTTTTTAACTCACTAATTACTTATTTTACTATTTTCATTTCGTCTAATAAGTTTTGTGCATTATCTACTTTATCCATTACCCACAGCATGTAACGTGAATCAACGTGGATTGAGCGATTAAGCTCAGGGTTGTAATCCCAATCACCAATAATACTTTCGTACACACCATCAAACAGTAAGCCTACAAGTTCTGCTTTGCCGTTAAGTGTAGGTGAACCTGAGTTACCACCGGTAGTGTCTACATTTGATAAAAAGTTAACGGGCACTGTGTTCATGCCACCCGTGTAATCACCAAATAGTTTTGCTTTAATTTGCTCTTGTAACTTTTCAGGCGCATTAAATGGGTCAACATCAGTGTTTTTAGCAAGTAACCCTTCAAGCGATGTAAACGGCGTTGCTACCAAGCCATCTTGAGGTGAGTAGCCGCCTACCGTGCCATAGGTTACACGTAGTGTGCTGTTGGCATCGGCGTATACCGGTTTGTTTTTAGCTTTATTAAACGCAATAATTGCGCTCATTAGCTCTGGGCGAGCTGCTTGTAATTTACCTGCAAGTGCTTTTGATTTATCTTCCTCAGCTTTCATTACTTTAAATATAGCTTTAGCGTACTGCACAAATGGGTCTTGGCTTTGATTTAGCTGGCTAAATGTTTGTTCAAATAATGAATTGCGAACAGTGGCATTATCAAGTCTCGACTGTTCATACATGCTATCAAGTAACGCGCTTTGGGTTGCTTTATCAAACCCATTTTGTACGCTAAATACGTTATCAACGTCGCTAAAACGCTCTTCTTTTGGAAGTGCTGCATATAGCTCTAAAAAGTGCAGTAAAATAGCTTTATCTACTTTGCTATCATAACGGCGCGTCATACGCTCAAGGCCTGCTTTAATGCGTGGCAAGTCACGTTCTTGATAACCCGATTCACGTTCGCTATTTGGCTTTTGCTTTTCATAACCTAAGCGGTACAAACGTCGTGCTGTGCTGATCATCTGTGAGCGGTGCACATAACCTAACATACGTCTCCGTTCACTGTGCTCTTGTGATTGCGCAATTAGCTCTGATAGCTCACCTAGTACACTTCCGTATTGCTCTTTACGTGTACTATCACTATTGATCCAATTAGTTAGTTCTTGTTCAAACTGTTTTTTACGCTCAAACATAGTGCCTTTTTTAAAGCTTTCGATCATCGAACCATAATTTTTAATGTAGTTGTTGTAACCTGCTATGGTGCTTTCGTAAGCAATACGCGCTTTACTGCCGTCTTCTGAATTTTCTTCAATAAGCGACACGTATTTTGAATTATGTACACGTGCTTTTGGGTAGCTATTGTTAAATACATTATCAACTTCTGCGGCTATGCGGTAACGATTGGTACGCCCTGGATAGCCTGTAACCATGACAAAATCGCCCTCTTGTACGCCTTTAGCACTTACACTTAGGTAAGAGTCTGGTACGTAAGGTACATTATCTACGTTATATTCTGCTGGTTTGCCGTCTTTGCCTACGTATGCACGGTAAAAACCAAAATCGCCAGTGTGGCGCGGCCACATCCAGTTATCTATATCGCCACCGTACTTACCTACGCCCATAGCGGGTGTATATGCTAAGCGTACATCTTTAATTTCAAGTGACTTAATTAAGTAAAACTCCAAACCACCATGAAAAGAATACACATTACAACGGTAGCTTTCATCAGCTTCACACTGGGCTACTAAGGCTTTTTCGTTTTTTTCTAGTGCGTCGTAGCGTGCTTTTGCGCTTAATGTTTCAGTGCCTTTAATGACTTGGTCGGTGACATTGGTCACGGTTTCAGTCACGTATACGCGAGCACCTGGTGCAGCTGGTAAATCTTCAGCTGGCGTTTTGGCTAAAAAGCCGTTTTCTAGAATATTATTTTCAGGCGTTGAATTGTACTGAACTGAGCCATAAATACAGTGATGATTTGTCACCACTAATCCTTTTGGCGATACAAACGATGCCGTACAACCACCTAAACTAATAACTGCATTCATTGGAAATTCGGTTAATTTAGAAATTGAATCAACACTTATCTCCAACCCTTTGGCTTTTAAAATTGATTCTAATTCTGGAAGCTGATGTGGCTGCCACATCCCTTCATCGGCAACCACACTGCCCGAGATGGAAAGTGCAAATGTAGCTGCTAACGAAGCTACTAGGGGTTTTAAACGCATTATAGAGTCCTTTTTATTGTTTGTGCGGTAGTAACATAGCTACTTATTAAATAATTGAGCCATTACTACGATGGGTAAATGACAAAGTAAAGGGAGCACACACTCCCTTACTTTAAATTAATGTATTTGAACTAAATTCAAATCACTTTTCGTCTTTTTTAACATCTGCTGGGTGTTCTACACCGATCCACGCTTTAAATAGCGCTTTTTGTTCAAGCGTAGCGTCTTTATTCGAAACTACTTTTTTTGGCTTATCAAAATCTTCTGACAAAACAATACTGGTCGTTGCTAATTCATCACGACGTATATAATCAATTGTTACTTTATCGCCGGCATTAAACATTTCTAGACTTGTTTTTAAGTCTTTACCTACTTGATGCTTATTTATTGCAACGATTTTATCAGCGATTGTTAAGCCCGCTTTCCATGCACTACCACCTCTGCGAACATGTGATAAAGTGAGTAGCTCGCCGCTTGATTTAGCTAAAGCGTCCATACTTGCTAATGCTTTTGCTTTTTCTGGGCGTTCTAGTTTTAGGCCTACTTTGTCAAGTAGTTCATCAAAATTTAAGTTTGCTGGAGCATCAACATTTTCTTTCCACCAAGTACTGTAATCGCGCCCAGTAAGATCGTTTAAAATTGTGAGTACATCTTGCTCTGTGAATCCTTCTGGCATTTTATGAGCGTTATAAAGTGCTTTGTGAACGTCGCGGTAGCTAATTTCACCTTGGCTTTTCTCTAACAAATCAATGTCTAATGCCATTGAAAGCAGCGAACCTTCAGAGTAAATGTTAGTGCCGTAATTACGCGCATGATCGCCACCTTGATTAATCCATTTATCAAAACTTGTTTCGCTTGCACTTTGCACTTCGCGACCCGGTGTTTGTAAATGACGATTAATCGTTTTAGTCATCACTTTAAAAAACTCATCCGTGGTTTCTATGCCAGAACGAACTAATAAATGATCTTCAAAGTAGCTTGTTGAACCCTCGGCTATCCACAATAATTTTGAATAGTTCATACTGGTATAATCGTAAGGAACCAATCCTTTAGGACGGTACGCTTTAACGTTCCACGTATGAATAAATTCGTGGGCGGCGGTGCTAATAAAGCCTAAGTAATCTTCGCGCTTTGCAAAACGGTCACGTGGGCGTTGGATAATGGTCGAATTTAAATGCTCTGTTGCACCGCCTGCTCCCGACGTTGCATGTACCATAAATACATAACGCTCATACGGATAGCTATCCCAAATTACGTTACCTGTCGCGACGAGCTTTTTAAGATCGCTAAGCATAAGGTCTATATCGTAATTACCGTTGCCCCACACCACTAAGTCATACTCTCGTCCGTCTACTTCAAAGGTATGCAACTGATTAATACCCGTTTCAATAGGCGAATCAACTAATACGTCGTAGTCAGCTGCTTTAAAGGTGTTTTTACCTTTGAGGTTATCCATCCCCGATACAGAGCGCCATTTTTTAGGCACATCTAAATTTACAGTAACTGGCTCTTGGCGAAACGACTCGCTAAACATAAAAAAGCCTGAAGCATCAATAAAGGCATGACTGTCATCAATATGACGGGCACGTTTTCCTAGCTCGTTTGCATAGACTTGATAGTCAAGGTTTACTTCGGTTGGCTGATTTAAATGAACACGCCACGTACTGTGATCTATTTTTTCCCATTTTAACGCTTTGCCATTTTCATCTTTCGCGTGGAAATAACGCACACCATTGGCAAGATTAAGAATTTCGTAACGGCCAGTGCGCCAAGCAGGAAGCTTTACGTCAATATGCGCTTGTGCGGTTTTTGGAAACTCAACACTTACATTTCCTAAATGATGTTCAGGTTGAGATATGCTTAATGCGTAATTTACATCGGCAAAAGCAGATGTTGAACAGGCAGCTAAAATAGATAACGCTAATAATTTTTTCATAGAAACTCTTAATGGAAACTTGATTGCGGTAAGACTAACAATCCCCAATTTAAAAGTGAATTAAAAGCGATAAATGACCCTGTATATAAGTTTATACGCAATAGCCTACTAAAAATTGCTAAGTTTTTAGTTAGATAACTACACTTAATAAGAATTTGTTGTAAACTGAGGATAATATAACTAACTCGATGGCGGTATGCTTAGGTGTCTGAAAAATCTAACGCTACAGATAAAAAACTCAAACAGGCGATCGATGCGCGTATGGCTGTTGAGGATGCTCGTAAATATCAAGTCGATACCCTGACTAATTTTTCAGCCAAATTATCATTAAGCTGTAAAGGACTTGATACCGAGCTGGACAACCGGTTAGCTAAATTTAGAAATGCGCTAACTAAAGGCGTTAGCTTTGAGCACTTATCGCCATTGATAGATGAAACAATTGTTTTATTAAAAAACCAAGAGTCGGTACAACTAGCTCAACAGCGAGATTTATACACCAGTGTATTAAATGCTGGAAAACAACTGCAAAAAACCAAAGGCCTACCTGATGACACGCGTAGAACATTACGTCATCTATTAGATCACGATATTAATAATGTTCATTCAACTCATGATTTTATTCCTTTACTCGATAAGCTGGTTTCTTTTTACCATCAAGCACTAAATACAAAGCTGACAGGCACCTCCAGCGAACAATGTGATGCGACACCTGAACTTGCAAAAAAATTATTAGAACTTGCTAACGATTTAATGCTTGAGGATGAAGCGGCTGAAGAAGTTAAATACATAAAAAACAATATTACTGAAAACGATAAATTGGACGCTCTGTTAAAAGCAGCCATAAATATAATTTCAGTCGTCGTAAAAAACATCACCAAAGAGCGCCAGTCTGCACAGAGTTTTTTGGCTTCACTAAACCAAACACTTGAAGACTTGCACCACTCGATTGTTTCTACGAGCAAACACTCAAAATCGATGGGCGTTGAGTTTGATTCGTTGAATAAAAGCATAGAAAGCAAAATAAAAAATCTGAATATACAAACGCAAAATGCAACCTCAATTTCATCTTTAAAAGAGCTCGTTGATAACGAGCTTAAATCGCTAAGCCAAGATTTTATCGCAAAAGAAAAGTTAGAACGTGAAGATAGAGAAACGCTGATTTCAAGCTTTGATCAAATCAATAGCAGAATTGGTAGCCTTGAAAGCAAACTGACTAAATACAAAAAACGTTTAAATGAACAGCGCTTTAAAAGCCTTCTTGATAGCTTAACAAAGTTACCTAATCGTGCTGCATTTGACGAACGTTATAATCACGAAGTACATTTATTTAATGTGCAAACATCCGATGTTACCCTTGCCGTTATTGACGTAGACCATTTTAAATCAATCAATGATAGGTTTGGCCACACCGCAGGTGATATCACGTTACAAGTTATTGCTAAAGCATTATTAAAATCAATAAGAAAATCAGACTTTATTGCACGTTATGGTGGTGAAGAGTTTGTACTACTAATGCCAAATACCACGATAGATAGTGCAGCAGCACCGCTAGAAAAACTTAGAAAAGTGATAAAAAGCATTCCTTTTAAATTTAGGGATAAGCAAATAGAAATTACGATTTCATTAGGTGCAACACAATTTAAAAAAGGCGATACACCTATTATCGCTTTTGATAGAGCGGACGATGCGCTCTACGAAGCTAAAAATACAGGTCGGGATCGCCTTTGTATCAGTAAATAACGCCATGTTTTGATAAATATGCTAAGAATTATGGCTAAGCATTTAATTTACATAAATAAGTAGCAAGGAGAATGCCGATGTTAATACAGTTAAACCCAACTGGGGTTTTAGATTTACTGTCGCAATTAGAAGTTGATTTATTAGAGCAATCCTCTGCGAGTGAACGCTATAAGCTATTTAGAAATTGTGCGCTTGCGGTTCTTAATGTCGGTAGCCATACCGATTCAAGCAACGAAATTTACGACAAATATAAAGATTTTGATATACGCTTAGTCAGTAGAGAGCGTGGCATAAAAATAGAACTTGAAAACCCACCAGTAACAGCATTCGTCGATGGCGAAATAATCACAGGTATTCACGAACATATTTTCTCTGTTATTCGCGATATATTATTTATTTGTCAAAAGTATGAGAAAAACCTTAAAGAGCAAAAAGCCATAACCCATATGGTATTTGATATGCTCAGAAATGCAGACGCATTGCGTGTAAATATTGAGCCCAATATGGTTGTTTGCTGGGGTGGACATTCAATAAATGAACTTGAATATAAGTACACTAAGCAAGTAGGTTATGAATTAGGTTTACGCGGATTAAACATTTGCACAGGTTGTGGTCCAGGCGCGATGAAAGGCCCAATGAAAGGTGCCACTATTGGCCATGCAAAACAGCGTATCAAAGATAACCGTTATTTAGGATTAACTGAGCCAAGTATTATTGCCGCTGAGCCACCTAATCCAATCGTAAACGAATTAGTCATTTTACCAGACATTGAAAAACGCCTTGAAGCCTTTATAAGAACAGCTCACGCGATTATTATTTTCCCAGGTGGTGCGGGGACAGCAGAAGAACTGCTGTATTTATTAGGTATATTACTGCACCCAGATAATACCAAGCAATGCCTGCCGGTTATTTTAACGGGCCCAAAAGAAAGTGAAACGTACTTTAAAGAATTATGTAAATTTATACAAATGACTCTTGGTAAAGAAGCATTAGATAAATTTGAAGTCATTATTGATAACCCTGAACTTGTCGGTCAAAAATTAAAGTCAGCAATGACTGATGTACGTAATTACCGTAAAAGTGAAGGCGATGCTTATTACTTTAATTGGACTTTGAAAATCGATAATGATTTTCAACAACCTTTTGCACCTACGCACGAGAATATGGCCAGCCTTGATTTACATCTTGATCAACCTAAACAACAATTAGCCGCAAATTTACGCCGAGCATTTTCAGGTATTGTTGCCGGAAATGTAAAAGATGAAGGTATAAAAGCCATAAAACAAAATGGCCCTTACATTTTAAGTGGCGAGCCCGCCTTAATGAAAGATATGGATAAATTGCTACAAGCTTTTGTTGAGCAAGGGAGAATGAAACTCCCAGGTAGTAAGTATGTTCCGTGTTACAAAATAAAAGCATGAGCCTTATAGTTTGAAACCCCATTTACTTCTTATCGATGCGCTTAATTTAATTAGGCGCATTTACGCAGTCGACATGAATCAAAAGCATCACAATGACGAGCAAATGATACAAACCTGCTCTGCACGTGTTGCCCAAGCATGTAAAAAACTCTTAAGTATCACTAATGCAACCCACGCTATTGCCGTTTTTGACGGTGATAAAAGTTGGCGTTATCACTTTTATAAAGACTATAAGCATTCTCGTGCACCGATGCCCGATACATTAAAAGAGGCATTAGTCCACTTTAAAACCGCAATTGAAGACACTGGAATTGTAGTATTTGAACCCGAAAATGATGAAGCCGATGACATTATTGCCACACTCGCGTGCAAAGCGGCGAGTAATAAGGTATCGAATACAATTGTCTCAACCGATAAAGGCTTTTTACCACACCTAGGAGCTGATATTACTGTTTATGATTATTTTAAAAAACAGTATCTTGATGAGCACAGTATAAAGGAACGCTTTGGCGTTAATAAAAACAAACTTGTTGATTTTTGGGCTTTAGCGGGAGATAAAACCAATGATATTCCTGGTGTAAAAGGTATTGGAGCAAAATCAGCTCAGCAGCTTGTTAATAATTACAATACAATTGAAGATGCGCTTGAAGATGAATCACTTAGTCCAAGTATTCATAAAAAACTAGACGCTAATATGCAAATGTATGTTATTTCAAAACAACTGGTAAGTTTACGCTCAGATATAAATCTAGGTTTTAGTTTAAAGCAGCTAAGGCTTAATTAAGTGATTTATTTTGAGGCAAGAAAATCGTGTCGATAACAAGGCAAAAATTTCGTTATTTAGTTGTTCTGTATCAGAAATATTTAACGCCGTTAGCGTCATCTCAAATTGATTAGGTATTATTGCGGATTGGTATTAATAGCGCGTACTTATTACAATACGTATACTATTGTTAGTTATGGCAGTTAGAGTAATTCATGTTGAAAAAGTTTTCTCGGTATTTAATTTTAGGTTTGGGACTTTACGCACTTATTGCAGCCTTAGTGATCACTTTTTACAAAGACGATCCACAAGCAATGATCTGGCAAGACCGTGAAGCATTTAATAAACGCTATATTGAAAAGCTAACCCTTAAAAAGCAAACAACTCTCAATAGTGTACTTGATTATTTGGGCAGCCCCGATCTTACTTATGCAAAACGTGAAGGTGAACAAGTACTGCAAATTATTTTTTACCGTACACAGCATATTGCATCTGATGGCATTACCACTATTGACGAATGTACAGGGCTTTTATTTAAAAATGGACAGCTTATTTTATGGGGACCCAATGCCTACAAAAAGTATCAGGAAAATAATTAGGTGAGCCATAATGGATGAACCTATTTCAATAAAATTAAACCAGCTGTTTGAAAATACCCAGTTGTTTTTAGCCTCCTCTAACAATAAAAAGCAATGGCAAACACTCTACCCTGTCATTTGCAAAATAGCTGAACAATTTCGACTTTTATACAACGAAAATCCATTTTCACTGCAAGCGCAACTGGCGCTATTTAATCCAAAATATGACTATTCAACAAACCTCGTTATTAGCCAATGTGTATTAACTACAGCACTTTGTTCAAGTCAGCATTATAATAACGAATTAAGCGAACTTTATATAAGCGTCGCACTTGTTGAGCATCTGTGCGTTTGTAAGCAACTCAATAAACTTGCTGAGCATACTGACTTTAATGTTAATGACAAAAAAGTATGGCAGCTACGTCATCAGCTAGCGGCTAAAATTATTTTAAGCGCAGGAGAGTCAGCAAAGCCAATAGCACAAATTTTAGCTAAATTGAGCAAATACAAGCAGGCACTTGTTAGCACGCCTAAGATTATGCTTTACGATGGGGGTATAACGCTTGTCGCACTCGCGAATATCATCGCAATGAATACGACTTACAATGC
Organism: Pseudoalteromonas aliena SW19; assembly: GCF_014905615.1. NCBI lineage: Bacteria > Pseudomonadati > Pseudomonadota > Gammaproteobacteria > Alteromonadales > Pseudoalteromonadaceae > Pseudoalteromonas > Pseudoalteromonas aliena. The sequence goes on along the minus strand of NZ_AQGU01000029.1, from coordinate 693,509 downwards.
TGAGAAAAAACATATTGACCTTTTTAAAGCACTCGGCGATTTATATATAAGAACACCAAATTTATTTGCTCAGCAATTAATAAAAGCGCTGATTGCACATATAGGACCGTTATTACCGGGTAGTCAGGTGCTATATTCTGAGCAATCGATGCTCTATTTAATGACCAATACATTGCAACGCCACATTCTAATAAGCACTAACGAAAAAAATAAAATAACGTGGTATCGCGTAAAAGCATCGCTTAATGACAATCCGAAGCAATGGTATTGCACAAATCAAAAATTACACTTAATGGTTTGGAATAGCGAACATATTAAAACAACAAATGATGTATCAGCGAATGAATCGTTGCAGTTACTTGATTTAATAAGTCGTATTAAGTTACAACATGAATACAGTTATAAAGGTTTGAGCCAAATTATGGCTGAGCATCCCCAAATAATAGTTAATTTGTGCGAAGCAGTAAGACCTTACAACAAAGAACATCAACTCGCTAAAGATTTAAAACATAGTTTGTCTATGGTTGGTTACTTAAATGTGCCGGCGATTATTCAGCGTGTCGTGTTTGAGCGACTTGTCAATGTAACACCGCATCCACTACAGCAATTTGTTTTAAAGCGCTTAACTTGCTTAGTAAACATTATGGGATTAATCGTTAAGCACAACAAAAACTATCAATTTGAACATATTGCTTTGCCTTTATATGCTTATACGTACTATTTATTAACTCAATGCAGTACACAGCTTTCAAGAAAAGTTTTAATAAGCGAAACGCCAAATAATGATTTAAGCGATCCATTTTGTGTTTTATTCGGCGTCGATGGGATTGATCAAGAGCAGCTAAGCGCTCAACTTAAGCAATTATTGAGTGATAACCCGTGGACTCACGCACTTTTAGAAGCAGAGCAAATACCTAAAAAGCAATTTAATAGTCAACACAAGCTTTGGATAACATTAAAAGTAGTCGCGCAAAGTGTATTTAAACCTGAGTTAGCACTAACGGTATGGCAAAAGCAAATATTGAATGAGCAATTAAAATTACAAGGTTGGTCAAATCAATCTACTTTTAATCAGCAGCTGCTAGCGCTAAATTTATCGAATAGTATTTAATCTGACTCAGGCTTAGATTATTTAGTAAACCTATTATGACTATAAACACAGTTTATACCCATTATTTGTGGTATAAACTGGCAAAATGGGCGAGATATTGGTATAAATGCGCCCTTAAAATTTTCAACCCTCAATCGCATGAATGATCTAACAAGCAGTTGCTCTCTCAGAGTAATAGTTTATGCGTAAATCAAACTCTTTAAAGGAAAAGTTAATGGCCAAAAGAACCATCACTGTGATCAAAGGCGACGGCATCGGTCCGAGCATTATCGACTCAGCACTTGAAATACTAAAAGCCGCAGGATGCGATTTTGATTATGAATTTGTTGATGCTGGCCTAGCTGCACTTGAAAAAACAGGTGAGTTACTTCCGCAAGACACAATTGATACCATTGCTAAAAACAAAATCACACTTAAAGGCCCTTTAACAACACCTGTGGGTGAAGGTTTTACGTCTATAAACGTGACTTTACGTAAGCAATTTGGTTTATATGCAAATGTTCGTCCTGTTAAATCATTTGTAGGCACTAAAGCACGTTACGATGATATTGATATCATTACGATTCGTGAAAACACACAAGGTATGTACTCAGGTGCAGGGCAAATTGTTTCTGAGGACGGTAACGAAGCAGAAGCTAAATCTGTCATTACCCGCGAAGGCGCAGAAAAAATCGTCACATTTGCATACGAGCTAGCTGTGCGCGAAGGTCGTAAAAAAGTAACTGCGGTTCATAAAGCAAATATTTTAAAATCAACATCGGGTTTATTTTTAAAAGTTGCACGCGAAGTGGCTGAACGTTACCCACAAATTGAATCAACAGAAATGATTGTTGATGCAACGTGTATGAAACTAGTAATGACCCCAGAAGAGTTTGATGTAATTGTTACTACAAACTTATTTGGTGATATTTTATCAGATCTTTGTGCTGGTTTAGTAGGCGGCCTAGGCATGGCACCAGGTGCTAACATTGGCGAAGATGCAGCAATATTTGAAGCTGTACACGGCAGTGCACCCGATATCGCTGGTAAAAACTTAGCTAACCCTACATCTGTAATTTTAGCGTCAATTCAAATGCTTGAGCATTTAGATATGGGCGACACTGCAGAGCGTATTCGCAGTGCCGTTGCTGACGTAATTAAGTCAGGCGATAGAACGACTCGCGATTTAGGCGGTAGCCACGGTACTACAGATTTCACTCAAGCTGTGATTGATCGTCTGTAATTGATCGTTCATTTACTATGAAAAGCCAGCAATGCTGGCTTTTTTGTTTTTATATATTCCTGCATTACCCATTCTAAGCTGCATAATTTCTTCCTTACAGGCCAATAAAAACGACGGCCTTTGCAATTTAAAATTAAAAAAACAATATTAAATGAAATTTCAATGCAAAAAAGGCATTTCTCGGTTGACATGTGAGCTAAAAACCCTTAAAAATAGCTTCATAGAGAATTTTTAATTTAAAGCAATGTATTGCTTTGTAACACAGTGATAAATTATGAAAATGCAAATTCGCCTTTCTGTCGTACTCGTACTGGTCTTAGTGATAAGCCCAGCGGGGATGTATTGAAAAGTGATACTGCTTTTTAAAAACCCTCGCACTACGCGGGGGTTTTTTTATGCATAAAATACAGCACAGAGGAATGAGGATGAGTAAACAACAATATAATGGCTCTGAACTAGTCGTTCAGGCATTAAAAGAATTAAAGGTTAAATACATATTTGGCTACCCCGGTGGCTCGGTATTAGATTTATATGATGCACTTTTTCAGCAAGATGATATTGAACATATTTTAGTTCGCCACGAGCAAGCAGCCACACATATGGCTGATGGCTATGCGCGTGCGACAGGGGAAGTAGGTGTTGTACTTGCAACTTCCGGCCCTGGAGCGACAAATTGTATTACCGGTATTGCTACAGCCTACATGGATTCTATTCCAATGGTTGTGTTATCAGGCCAAGTACCTACAAACTTAATTGGTGACGATGCATTTCAAGAAACCGATATTGTTGGCTGCTCTCGCCCAATAGTTAAACATAGCTTTAACTGTAGGAGCGCGAAAGAAATTCCAACAATCTTAGCTAAAGCGTTTTATATTGCCAGCACAGGTCGCCCAGGCCCTGTTGTAGTTGAACTACCTAAAGATATGCTTAACCCTGCGATTAAGTTTGAATACCAATTCCCTCAAACTACAGAGCTCAGAACGTACAACCCCAATACTAAAGGGCACTCTAAACAAATTCGTAAAGCCGTTACTGCCATTTTAGAGGCTAAAAAGCTCGTTATTTACTCCGGTGGCGGTATTGTTATTTCTAATACATCAGAGCAGCTAACTCGTTTAGTTGAGTCGCTAAATGCACCAATTACAAATACCTTAATGGGCCTTGGAGGTATATCGGGTGTACATCCTAACTTTATTGGCATGCTGGGGATGCATGGCACGCTTGAAGCCAATAAAGCGATGGCAAATGCCGATGTTATTTTAGCGTTAGGCGCTCGTTTTGATGACAGAGTAACCAATAACGTTAAAAAGTTTTGTCCAAGTGCCACCATTGTTCATGTTGACGTAGATCCAACCTCTATCTCTAAAACTATCAAAGCACATATTCCCGTTGTAGGCTGCCTAGCAACAGTACTTGAACAACTAAAAGCAGGTATTGACAAAAGCCCAATTCAAATTGATCGCAGCGCGCAAGAGGACTGGTGGCGACAAATTATAAGCTGGCGTGAGCAAAAATGTTTAAGCTACAACACGGATGGCGAAAAAATAAAACCGCAAGCAGTAATTGAAGCTGTTTATAAAGCCACCAATGGGGATGCATATGTAAGCTCTGATGTTGGTCAACATCAAATGTTTGCAGCGCAGTACTATCCCTTTAAGCACCCTCGTCAATGGATCAACTCAGGCGGCTTAGGCACTATGGGCTTTGGATTACCTGCCGCTATGGGTGTAAAGCTTGCATTTCCTGATAAAGAATCTGTCTGCGTTACAGGTGATGGCTCTATTCAAATGAATATCCAAGAGCTGTCTACCTGTTTACAATATAATTTAGCTGTAAAAGTTGTGTCTTTGAACAACCGCTCTCTTGGCATGGTACGCCAATGGCAAGACATGGTATACGGTGGTCGCCATTCATCATCTTATATGGACTCTCTGCCTGACTTTGTTAAGTTAGTTGAAAGCTACGGCCATGTAGGTATTAAAGTAAACACACTTGATGAACTGCAGCCGGCTATAGATAGAGCAATGAGCATCAACGATCGTTTAGTCTTTTTAGATATTCTTGTTGACGAAAAAGAACATGTGTACCCAATGCAAATTAAATTAGGCAGCATTGACGAGATGTGGTTACGAAAAGGAGTAAAAGCATAATGCGTCGTATTTTATCTATCTTATTAGAAAACGAACCTGGTGCACTGTCGCGTATCGTTGGGTTGTTCTCACAACGTGCGTACAACATAGATAGCCTTACGGTAGGCACAACCGACGATAAATCATTATCACGGATCACCATTACCACTATGGGTGATGACAGAGTTGTGGAGCAAATAACTAAACAAGTTAATAAACTTGTAGACGTGTTAAAAATAATAGATTTAACCGAGATGAGCCATATTGAGCGTGAGCTGCTATTAGTTAAAGTATTTGCACAAGACGAAACGACACGCGCAGCAGTAACTCGTGTAGTTGATGTTTTCCAAGGGCTTATTTTAGATATGGGCCGACAAAGCTATAGTCTACAACTTGTAAGCAGCACAGATAAAATAGAATCGTTTTTGGATACCTTGCGCCACGAAACCGACATTATCGAAGTTGTACGCTCAGGAGCTGTAGGCATAGGTAGAGGCGATAAAGCACTTAAAGCCTGACAAAAAACGTAATAAGCTACCTTTTTAAACATAAAAAAAAGGGCTAAATAGCCCTTTTTTATTTAATGCATAAAACCTATTAAAGGTTTACTTGGTCTTTAAGACCTTTGCCTGCTTTAAAGCTTGGGATAGTTGCCGCTGCGATTTGGATCTCAGCACCCGTTTGCGGGTTACGGCCTGTGCGCGCTGCGCGTTCTTTTACTGAGAAAGTTCCAAAACCAACTAATGCTACTGAATCGCCTTCTTTTAAAGAAGAAGTTACAGCGCCAGTGAACGCGTCAAGTGCACGAGTAGCAGCGGCTTTAGAGATTTCTGCATCAGTAGCAATTTTTTCAACTAATTGAGCTTTATTCATTTTAGATTCCTATTCGTTATTATTTTGCCTTCGCAAAACCTATCTTTATGCATTTTTGAAGAGTTAGCAACAGCAAATTGCATTTTTTGCTTAAAATCTTAAAAAACACGTAAAATTTAAATAATTGTCTGTAAAATACAGCGTGTTGGGTTAACAAAGACTTAATTTAAGTTCAATTTTGGCGCATGTTAAGTAACATTTAAATCAACTATATTTTTTCGATAACTAAGGTCACTTCCCCAACCTCGACTCCAAACTTAACAATAGATGTGCGGTTTATCAAGCGTGTTTGTGTAACCAAGTACATCCAATCGTCAAAATTCACCTCAAGAGTTGATCCATCGTATGGCAACTCAACATTATAATTCCAGTGAAATACACTCCCCTGACTTTTTCCTTTGGCTATACCCAAAACATCATCAGCTGTGCCTATTAATGAGTTATCATCATTTAGCGTTATTTTCCAAATGCGTTTCTGTGTTTGTCCGTCATCATAAATAAAGTCTTCCTCAATAACGCCTTCGCTACCATCCCAAGTCGCCTTCATGTCTACGACAAGCTTACGGGTTAATTCACCTTTAAAATCTTGTACAACGCCGTAGGCTTTCAAATTTCCATTAAAAAACGTTTTGAAGTCAAAGTTGGGTGATGTATTTTTATAATGTTCGACATTAGGCGCAGAACAACTCACCAAAAGGAAAGCAAGTAAGCTAACAGCAACCAGTTTTAGCATATTTGATACGTTCATCTTAATTCCCTAATAATTGTTTACGTAGTTTTGCCTCAGATGTATTTTCATCAAGCCAAATGGCTAAAAAATCGCTCGAAAATTCAGGCTCTTCGATCTGACCCGTTTTTTTATCGTTATGATAAAAAGTGCTTACGCCTTGCTCATTTGTAATAAGAGTTAACGAGTCACCTTTTTTAATATCAGGCCAAATAGACAATAGCTTAGTATCGTATTTGGCAGACAGCTTTGATTTACCTAAATGTGTCCATTGCTCGTTGGTTGCTTTTACAATTTCTTTAGCATCAAAATTACGTAAATAAGTGAGCTTAAATTTAACAGGATGTGTCCCAGCACTGTAATCACCTGAATGAGTGAATAATTGAGCGTCATACACATCCCAAAATAAATACTCCATTCTTGCCTCGCCTACTTTATTAAACTCAGCACTTGCATATGCCAAGGGCGTTGTAAGTAGATAAAAAACAATAATTTTAAATAAAACTTTCAAAATAAAATCCTTTCGTTTAGATGAATTATACCAATTGCATTAAATTAGTGGTCTATTATAGCGATAAGAAAACAGCTCAATAACAAGGCTAAAATTATGATACATAGTTGTTCTATATAAATAATTTTTAACGTAGTGTGTGAGCTATTTAATACGCTAGGGCCTGTTTATCTTTCGAGGTTAAATTTGCAGCAGACTGTTTGGTATTTAAACAAGGCAGAGCCTATGTAGTGTGGTTATTCCCCATAAATAGGCGATAACGCAGCATAAATGCCAAACATGCGCTGCCCTTGGGTTCTGCCTAGGGGCAATTTACTCTTTGTTGCTCGGTTTTTACTTAGCCCACTAGGTTACAAACCTCACGCCGCGATTAAATAGCCCCTAGATTGAACAAATTTTAATCCTGAAAGGCCAACAGGCCCTAGAACGATCATGTTTTTAATAAAATTGATATTACATTACGGCTAATGCCTTAGGTTCGATCAATGGCTACCGATGACTTTATTTTTTGATTTATAAAAACAATGAGTGTGAATACTGATGACCAAAGTAACCCATATGCAAGCCAAACTTGCCATAGGGGTAATCCAAAACTTATAACTCCAAAGCGTGCTCCAGCCCAATAGCTTGCAGGCGCAAAAATCAGGCAAACCAAAAATGACTGCCAGAGTTTTAATTTACTTAGAAAAAGCATGGATGTATTTAAAGAAAGTAACAGCGCGGTCCATAAAAAAACGAGCCATAGCGGAAAGGGATAAACTTTAAATTCTAACAAACCTACTTTAACAGCAATAAATTCTAAAAGCAGGGCTAAGGGAAGTGCCTTAATTAATAATAAGGTGTCTTGTTTTTTTTGTTTTGACAAAAAAAACATCAAAATAACAATCAATCCACTGAAAATAAGTGAATTAGCTTCAAGCAGCAGGGATAAAAACCAGACTGCTTGAAACAAAGCAAAATTAATAAGCGAGTGCAATGTAGTCATTATTACTAACAAAACGAGGTTTACGAGCCATTAGATGTACCGTACTTGTTGAGCGTGTTCTAAATGCTCCTTCACAATAGGCAAAGTAGAATAACCACAAGCGGTAAAAGCGCTCATCAAATTTAGAACGGTCTAAATCAGGCCAACTTTGTATAAAGCGAGTGCGCCAATCAGCTAGTGTTCTCGCGTAATGCGCGCCAATATCTTTAACTGTATGAATAACCATATCGGTGTTATTTTTGATTTGCTCGCTCATCTCGTTAAGGGACGGCAAACAACCACCTGGGAAAATATACTGCTGAATAAAATCAGAGTTTTTTAGGTAATGTTTATAACGCTGATCGCCAATTGTTATCGCTTGAATAAGCATAGCACCGTTATCTTTTAACAGCTCACCGCATTGAGTGAAAAAACTTGGTAGATAATCATGACCAACCGCTTCTATCATTTCAATAGATACCAACTTATCGTATTTCCCCTTAAGCAGTCTGTAATCTAGTTTGAGCAGTGTTATTTTACTATCAAGACCAAGCTCTTTAACTTTTTTGGCCACATAATCATGTTGTTCGTCTGAAATAGTCGTGGTGGTTACATGACAATCAAAGTTAGTGGCAGCATAAATTGCAAATGCTCCCCACCCTGTCCCAATTTCTATTACTGAGTCACCATGTTGTAACTCAACTTGCTCACAAATACGTTTAAGTTTGTATTGTTGTGCCTCTTCAAGTGTCGCTTCTTTTGTAGGATAAACGGCACTTGAGTAAAGCATTTCTTTACTTAAAAATGACTCATATAAGTCATTGCCTAGATCGTAATGAGCGACGATATTTTTTTTCGAACCGGATTCAGAATTTTTATTTTTAATGTGATTAAACCGGTGGGCAATATTACTAAGAAAAGCGAACTTTTTTTCGAACTCATCAAGCTGCTTTTCGTTTATTGCAAATATTTCTATGAAGCGTGTTAAATTATCACAAGACCAATGCCCTAAAATATATGCTTCACCAGCGCCTACGCTGCCAGACAGAGCAAATGCTTTATACATTGCTCTATCATTAACCGTAACAGTTACTTTAAAATCAGATAATATATCACCAAATACGGTTCGTTCATTATTATCATCTAAAACAATCTGCCCTGTTTTAATTGAAGAAAATGCTCTAATAACTAATTTTTTATATAAATTGGCGAACCAGCCAGTACTTTGTTCACAATTTAAGCTCGACACTTTTTCCATTTAAATACCTATTTATTTTTCTAACTATCTGTATGTGATTCATGGTTTGCCCGAATGCCCCAAAAAAGGCACTTTTTTTATGAATAACTTTAATGCTTGATGATAAATGCCTTTAAAAATTGACCATGTCATGGCCGGAAAGCGTTTTAGTAACTTACTCACTTCTTTGTTGGTGAGCTCTATACGCTTTAGGCGTAATGTTGCATCAAACAATAACTCTTCATCGCGCTTATTTTCAATATGTATCAATGTTTTATCATTTGAATGTTTGATATGCCAATGATAGTTCATATCCAAATTCATAAAAGGTGATACGGAAAAAACCTTCTTAAAGTTCACTTTTTTTTCTAGGGGGACTAAATAGTAATGGCGTTCATTCCAAGGTGTATTACTTACTTCAGCAATCATGTACGTAAAGCTATTATCGCTATTACCAAAGAAGTAGAAGTTCACGGGGCTAAAATAAATACCTAAACAACGCAATTGTCCGAGCATATAAACATGGCTAAATGTTTCACTTACCCCCAATACGGCAAGTTGGTGATGTGCACGTTCAATAAGGGAGTATGTATTTGGCTGTGGTACGTGTGTTAGATAATCGGTTTGCTGAAATTTTAGCGCTTTAAAACCACATGTTCCTAACTGCTTATGGATACCATTTAATTGTTGAGGATTATTTATATCTACCCACATCATATATAAAGGATAACTAAAGCGATGCTCTTTAACAGCAAAACGGCGATGTTTTACATCGCCTAAATAGACTGCACTAGTCAAACTCGACCCCAAGTTGTTTTGCCACATCTACACCGCTGTGTACGCCATCTTCATGGAAACCGTTGTACCAATAGGCACCACAAAAATAGCTATTATTATGGCCATCGATACTGTGTTTAAGTTTTTGCGCTGCGATAGAATCTTGATTAAATACGGGGTGATGGTAGGTGAATTCGCGCAAAATTTTGCTTTTATCTATCCCTTCAAGGTGATTAAGCGTGACACAAAATTGGGTATCTGATTGGATTCCTTGCAATATATTCATCTGATAGGTAACAACGGCCGCTTTATCAGTATTATCATTAAGTAAATAATTCCAACTAGCCCATGCTGCTTTCCTATCTGGTAACAAGTTTGTATCTGTGTGCAGTACCACTGAGTTTTTAGTGTAAGGAATAGCGCCTAATACTGTTTTTTCTTGCTGCGTTGCATCGCCAAGCAATGCAAGCGCTTGATCTGAATGACATGCAAATATTACTTTATCAAATTTACTTTGCTCACCATTTGCAAATTCGATTATAACTTCATCGTTTTCACGAATAACCGATTTAATATCTGTATTAAGTTTAATTTTGTCTGCAAAGCCTTTAATCAATGGATTAATATACTGGCGAGAACCACCGGGTATTACATACCATTGTGGTCTATTTGTTATATCGAGAAGACCATGATTAAAAAAGAACTTAACAAAAAATTCAACCCCTACATTTTCCATTTCTTTTATGCTTGTGGACCAAATAGCTGCCCCCATAGGGAGAATGTAATGAGATTTAAAAAAATCGTTAAACTTATTTTTGTCGAGTAATTGACCTAATGATTGTTCACGCTGGTAATCATCTTTTTCATGCAATGCTTTACATAACTTATTAAATCTTACAATGTCGGATAATAAGCGCCAAAACTTAGGTCTAAAAATATTTCTGCGTTGAGCAAATAAACTCGTAAACGTGTGTCCATTGTATTCAAAACCAGTGGCTTCATTATGAACACTAAAGCTCATTTGTGTTTCTTGTTTATTAATGCCTATCCGAGAAAGTAGTTTTTCAAAATAGGGGTATGTTCTATTGTTAAAAACTATAAAACCAGTATCTACTGCGTATTTAACGCCTTCTACAGTTACATCTACAGTTGCAGTATGGCCACCAATGTAATCATTTTTTTCAAACAATGTGACGTCATAATGTTTGTGGAGTAAATGTCCACATGTTAAACCAGATACACCAGTCCCTATTATTGCTATTTTTTTCAACGGGTTAATCCTTTTGCTATTTTAAGCCAAAGCGGTAGAGGTAATATTCGTAATGCTTTTAATATAAGTGTAAAACGATACGGAAAATGTACGTCTTTGCGGCGTTTGTGTATTCCTTTGATCATATAGTCTGCGGCTTTTTCGGCCGTAACTGCCATAGGCATAGGAAAATCATTTTTATTCGTCAGCGGGGTTTTTACAAAACCAGGGTGGACCAAAGTCACATCAACATCGTTTAAATCCACGGCTAAACTTTTAGCTAAGTAACTTACGCCCGCTTTTGATGCGCCATAGGCTTCTGAGCGCGGCAAAGGAAGGTAAGTCACACTTGAGCTAACTAACACAAGCTGTCCACCCGCATTTATTTTAGGAAGTAGAGCTTCAAGGCAGTACCCCATTGATAATAAATTTACATTTATGACACGTTCAAAAAGTGCACTATCAAAATTTCGAGCATCATCAATGTATTCACAGTTACCCGCATTTAAAATAACGCGGTCAAAATGAGGAAAACCGATTGTGGCTTCCTTGATCTCTTGTAGGTTGGTAGCGTCAAATTTGCACGCTTGAATGTTTTCGTGTTTAGCAAGCTCTGCGAGTTTTTCACTATTACGCCCACATGCGATGACAGTGTCTCCCATTTGTGCGTATTTAATTGCTAACTGCTCACCAATGCCTGAGGTAGCACCTGTTATAAGTGTGATCATAATTAGCCTGCCCTTTTATCTATTAACTTTATAACACTGCCGAGTAAGGGAATATGCTTGTACAACAGCTCACCCACATTAAAGTAATCTCTGTGCAAAATAATTTTGCCACCTTCAAAGATGAGTTTACTATGTCCTTCAACCGAGATGGTTTTACCAGAGGAAAGCTTTGGGTGTGCGTAGTACATGGTCCAGTAAATGAAAGCGTGATTATCACTGTGGAACGAATCACTAATATCAAACTGGCAATGCTTAACATTGCAATATAAATTAGCAAAATATTTACGTAATTCTACAATGCCATTTATTTGATGCATAGGGTCAATAAATTGTATGTTGTCGCAGTAAATATCATTTAATAAATCAAGATTGGTACTGTTAAGCTGTTGGTATATTGAAATAAACTTATCTACTGGTAACTGGTTATCCATATCACACCTTAAATGCGCTAAGCGCACGCTCTCGTGCTGCTTTATGATCAACTATTGCTGGCCAGTAACACTCCTTATCTTTACCCGTTGCGGCTAGGTAAGTATGTGGGAAATGAATGTGTTTATCTGGCACGTTTTCAAGCTCTGGCAAATACTTACGAATAAACTTGCCCGTTGGATCAAAGCGCTCACTTTGTCTGATTGGATTAAAAACCCTAAAGTAAGGCTGTGCATCGCATCCTGTACTTGCTGCCCACTGCCACCCACCATTATTTGAGGCTAAATCGCCATCAATTAGGTGCTGCATAAAAAAACGCTCGCCTTCACGCCAATCTATTAATAAGTGCTTAGTTAAAAAGCTTGCAACCACCATCCGTAAACGATTATGCATCCAACCAGTTTGTTTTAGTTGCAACATAGCGGCATCAACTAATGGGTAACCTGTACGTCCTTCGCACCACGCTGTAAACTCGCTTTCACTTTTGCGCCACACAACTGCATTGTACTTTTCGTTAAAGTTGTCGCCACGGGAAAGCTTGGGAAATTCAGCAATGAGATGTCTGTAAAATTCACGCCAAATGAGCTCATTTATCCACGTAAAGGTTTTACTTTTTGATGTGGTTAGTATGTCTGGGTAACGCTGCTGAATATTGATCAATAATTGCTTAGTGCTCACTATACCCAACGCTAAATAAGGGCTTAATCCTGAAGTGCCTTTTATACTTGGTATGTCACGCTGATCATCATAACTGGTGAGTTTGTCGCAGATAAAGTTATCAACCACAGTTGCCAGTGTTTCATCGTCAACTGGCCACTTTTCAGAGCTGCCATCACTTTTTAATAAGCCACTTTCATCAAACTCAACGGGCTCAGAACTTAAAGGCCACAGCGGTAAACTAAAATGTGTATCTTGGTATTGTTTTAACCATGCTCGTTTAAACGGAGTAAATACTTTATACATTTCGTTACTTTGGTTTTTAACCGAACCAACGGGCGCTATTAAATCGCCTTCATACAAAGTAAATGTAATACAGAGCTCGTCACATTTATCTAAAATCGCCTTATCACGATTTACTTCGTTAAGCTCATACTCTGCATTAGCAATTATGTGTTTTACATCATTCGCTTTACAAAAATCAATAAGCTCACGCTCACAATCAGAAAAGCTTGGTGCTTCTATAATGTGTAAAGTAATACCATAATCTGCAAGCTGAGATTGAAGATAAGAAACCCTTCGTTTTAGCAAGTCAATCTGAATAGGCGCGGCTTGATGTTGTTGCCACTGTTTTTCAGACACAAAAAAAATGGCGTGTTTAGCGCCATTGTTTAGCGCTTGAATTAACGCTTCGTTAGAAAAAAGGCGCAAGTCGCGCCTAAACCAAAATAGTGTATCCATTAAATACCAAATCGTAGTTTTAAGTCATGAGGGTAAGGGTTAAAAAACACCTGTTTTTCAAGGTATTCATTTGGATGAACCTTCAAGTGATGTTTTAACAAGGTAAGTGGAACGTATAAAGGCACCAAACCTTCGCGATATTCGTCGATTGCATCACGAAGTTCTTGTTTTTCTACTTTCGATAACTCTTTTTTAAAGTAACCTTGTAAATGCATCAACGTGTTGCAATTGTTTCTGCGAGAAGCTGGTTTTTTAAGGCCTGTCATTAAACCTAAAATATACTCATCTGCAAGTGCGTTAATGTCGTCGCCGACGTAAGTTCCCAATAAGTTACCTAAATCACGGTAAGCTTGATAATTATGAGCCATTAACAAATACTTATACTGAGAATGAAATTGAGTAAGCTTATGAACCGTAAGCGGCTCCTGCACTAACTTTTGCCAATTTTTGAATACGTAAATTCTCATTACAAAGTTTTCACGTAAATGCATGTCGTTTAAACGTCCGTTTTCTTCACATGGCAATAACGGGTTGTGCTTCATTATTTGCTCAGCGAAAAAACCAATGCCTTCAGAGGTATTCCCTGTTCCTGCTTCGTTATATATTTTAATGCGTTCCATGCCGCAGCTTGGGCTTTTAGCACAAAATACAAATCCGCTTAATTGTTTGGCTTGTTCAGTTGCAATTTTTTTACCATATTCGGTGAGTTGCTGACCAACCTCACCAGACCCATCAGGACGGCATACTTTAATGGTATCGCCCACTCTCACTTGACGAATGGTTGGACGAGGGATCGGTAAACCTACCGCAACTTCAGGACAAAACCGCGTGTATTCAACGTGTTTTCCTAGCTCGTCCATACAAAAATTTGATTTTTTATGACCCGTATCAAATCTAACTTTTTCGCCTGCTAAGCAGGCGCTTATACCTATTTTTATTGTATCTGTTTGCATAGATTCTCTTAATAAATCAAGTTACCTATTGGATTAAGTAACTTACTGAAGCCCTTATTAAAATGTAGTGCACTACTGACAACTGTAAAGCACAAACACCCATCTTTTGTTAAAGGGGTATGTTGGTGACTACCATCTTGCCATATAAAATCACCTGGAACGTAGCTATCTTCTTCATCGCTAAATTCACCATCTAATAATAATGTGACCTCAAATCCTGTGTGTGTGTGCTCTGGTATTTCGCCACCCGCATCAATATGCAGCAAGCTAGAACGTAGAGCTCCATCGTCAAGCGCAACACGAGAGCGAGCTAATTTACCTACTTGCGTAAATTTACTGTGGGAAATACGTGTTAAAGCACGTGGCAGTTGGTATTTGTGCTCATTGACTTTAATAGACACAGGTGCAACTTCGTAGACTTCATCAATCGAATTGTCAGATGTGATCATGTCTAGTAGGTTTAATTCAAATTCTTCAAATGACTCAGATTGCTCGGTATGAGATTTCTCAAATTGAGTCGACTGCTCACTAAATAGCTCATTTGCATTACTTGCTTCAATTTTAGCAACTTTTGCTTGGCATACAGGGCACATATCAACGTGGATAGACACAGCTAAGCTCAAAGAAGCGCTTAACGATGCTGAGCAATACTCTGTAATTAAAGTTTCACTCGGGTGATGTTTAATCATGCTTATCTCCCATTTCATTACGTAATTTCTGCAAGGCTAAACGTAATCGTGATTTTACCGTGCCTACTGGAATATTAAGTTGCTGAGCTAATTGCTCTTGCGACATGTCTTGAAAATAAACCCCTCTGACTACCTCTCTTTGTGCGATTGGTAGTTTATCAAGGTAGCGTTTAATTTGTTGATCTTCTAAGTGATCACTGTATTCATGGTTTGTATCTTCAGAATCATTTAACAGCGGCCAAATATCTTCGCTTATATTTTCTTCTTTATTACTCTTCATTTTACGAAGCATATCAAACGAGGCGTTGCGCATAACGGTGTAAACCCACGTAGTGGCAGCCCCTTTCTCACTGTTGTACAAATGCGCTTTGCGCCAAACAGATGTTAGTGTTTCTTGCACAAGCTCCATGGCTTGCGCTTCAACACCAAATTGCTTTATCCCAAAGCGTTTAATTTTTGGCGAAAAATACTCGAATAAATAAGCGAATGCTTTCTTATCACGATTTTGTGCAACCGCTATTAATGCTTGCATTAGTTCAGAACTAGGCGTTTCTGGCATGGCAGTATACTTACCTGTATTAGGTTCACAACGTAGTGTTTGTTGTTGACTTACCATAATAATTTACCCCGTTATTGCTTTTGTGTAATGTAATACGGGCAATAATTAGTTAAGGATCATAAAAATTTAGGCAAATTCGTTATTAATTACAGTATGGAGGAAACGGAGTAAGTTATCAAAGTTTGTCTCAAACGCAAGTTGCTGTTTTTTCTCAATAGATATAGGTAACAGTTCAAGCCAGCGGGCGGCAATCCAAGGCAACTTATTGAAGTGTGTTTGCTTATACAAAGTGTTTAATTCTGGGCTACTCAAAAATACACTTTTTAGCGCATCATGTAAGCGGTCGTTCTCACCAATTTCGTTGTTAGAATCTTTGTACCAATAAGGCGTGTTACATTGTGAAACGAGACCATGTCGTAGTTCGTCCTCGTCTTGGTAAACATCGTTTATTTGCACGCTTTGTGATGCAAATACATCAATTAAAAGCACGTCGTTATCGTCTTGATCAAAGTCAATAATATCAACTAGGCAGCCTTGTGCGCTAATATTAAATGGTGTGTCATGCTCAAACGTGCAAAGCACAAACCCTGTATTATTTTTTAACGCGGTTTTAACCATATTTAAATAGCGAGGTTCAAATATGCGTAATCGCGTGTAGCCTTCTGGTAAAATAAAAATCGGTAATGGAAAAATCGCACGTTTCATAAAAATCTACTTATTTCAAACACTCTGCCTTTATTTACGTGCGCTTTTGCTAAGTCGATCAGCTTTAAATGATTCGAATTAATTACCTGCCATATAATTAGTTAAATATTAAACCAACCACCCATAAATTTAAATATTTGAACCGAGTAATAAGCGCTGATCATGCTTACTACTGGTGCTAACATTAGTGCAAATAATCCAAGTTCACTGCTCATCGTTTTAATCCTTTAGATGGTTTATTTGACGTTTTTAACACTAGCATCAGTATTTTCAGACACTGTATTATTCGTTACAGTAGGCGCCTCTAATAACCCATCTAAAATAGTTTTAGCATCAAAATAAAGCGTTTCTTTTACAGATTTTTCAAGCTCAAATGTAGTTTGATTTACGTAGCTAGCTACACTTTGAGACACTATGCTAGCTACATCTAGGTCAACTTCTGTTGCGTGTATTTGCGAAGAACCTAATACTAATAAACTGGCCATAGCGATTTTAATTGAATGTTTCATAATGGTATTCCTTGTTTGTGTATTGTTTAGACATAGTTATACAATCAAGGGATATGCCAACATCAAAATAAAATATAACCAATTGTAATTAAATAACTTTTAGTAAAACCACTTAATTACAACCATTCACCTCTCGTTAATTTAGCCACATATTTTAATTTTTTGACTATTTTTTAGTTAAAGTTTACATCTATTATTTGAGTTCCGATTAAGGAGCTTATTTTTTAACGGGCAGAACTTTTCTACCTAAACGATATGCATCGACAATACTCAAGACCCAAACCACAATCATTAAAGGTAAATACTTATATTCTGCGAATTTAGCGCATGCATCTGACGGTTCATGTGCAGCATTTAAAATAGCCGTCACCGACATGGGAATTTTACCCGAAACAATTTCATTTGCAGTGCACTGAGCAATCGCAAATATATCCTGAAGAGTTAAAATTAACAGTACAGAAAATACCCCCGCAAAAATGGCGCCTATTAAGTGTTTTTTTAAAGAAAAATGCCCAGCCCCAGGATAAACAACAGCAGTAAGTAAAGCTGCTTTTAAATCTGTTTTCATGTTTATTTCAACTCATCATTTAGATTATAGTAGAGGTAAGCATAGTGAATTAATTTTCTTTAAAATCAAGTAAAAGCTAAATCGTTTATTAAATAAGGCGCTTCAGTATGACTCAAAACTTAGATTGAAAATTTCAGCGTACACTTGTACACTAAAATCCATTCCAACAGTGGTAGGATCTGTTATGTCGCTAGAAGCGCCCTATTCTCGTAAAGAAGAACAACTCAATGTTATTAGTCATGCGCTAGGTATTATTTTTGCCGTATTTGTTATCTGGGACTTATTTAGCCAAGCCACCAGCACTAAAGCATATGTTAGTACTGCAATTTATGGCAGCAGCCTATTTGTGCTGTTTTTGTCATCCACTTTGTACCACGCCAGTATCCAACCAGGCTTAAGAGACTTTTATAAAAAGTGCGATCACTGCGCTATTTATTTACTTATCGCGGGTACTTACACTCCCTTCTTATTACTCTCATTAGACGGCATGTGGTCGTGGGCTACGCTTACCTTTATTTGGACAGTAGCACTTGCAGGCGTTGCTTATAAAATACTTGTAAAAAACGGTAATAAAAAAATATCACTCGCCACCTATTTGCTGATGGGCTGGTTTGCACTGGCCATTGTGTACCCACTTTATTCGCGTGTTGATGTAAACGCACTTTACTGGTTACTCGCCGGTGGTATTTTTTACAGCGTTGGTACTTTATTTTATAGTGCTAAAAGCACCCAATTTAGCCACGCAATTTGGCATTTATTCGTTATAGCTGGTTGTGTTTGTCACTATATCTCGATTAGTAATTATGTATATTAGGCTATGTGTAATTTCTAAAAATGTAACTTACAGCGATATACTTATTTTTCGCTAAATAAAGTGGTACATATGCTGATTATTAGAAAGTTTCAAAATGGTGATGAGCTAACATTAAGAGAAATCTTTTTTAACACAATCAGGAACGTGAACATTAAAGACTACTCAGAGGTACAAGTTCAAGCATGGGCTCCTGATGATTATGACCAGCCTGAATGGTATAAACGGATCAGCGCTATTGATCCTTTTGTAGCTATTTTAAATGGTGAAATCGTAGGTTATGCCGATGTTCAAGATGATGGTTATATCGATCACTTTTTTTGCCATTGCAAACATCAAGGCAAAGGTATTGGTAAAGCACTAATACAAACAATAACCTCTACTGGACGTAAAGAAAGCATGGATCGGCTATATTGCCACGCAAGTATTACCGCTAAACCATTTTTTGAATATTTCGGCTTTAAAGAAGTTAAAAAACAGCAAGTAAAAATTCGTGGTCAAGTACTTACTAATTACGTGCTGGAAAAGTGGCTATGAGTTATGCTAACTCCCCAATAGCTCACTGAATTTTTTTCAAAGCGCCGTCATTGCGAGATATTTCAAGCGCCCTACTTCTACCTATTATGATCCCTGCATTTATACCAACCTACATAGATCTTTGCGCAATTTAACGAATTAAATAAGCCCACATATAAGCAAGATTGCTATTAACTTTTTAATAACCATTTAAGCTTTCACACATTTTATTTTCTTAATCATATTGTTGTCATAACAACGCTATACGTTAATAGCTTATTTTGTTGATCTTTGTATTAATTGACTCCCAATATAACCAAAGTTAAGGATAAAAATGATAAAGCAATATAAATTATTCTCGATACTAATCGTGTTATTAATTCCTTTTTATGGCTTAGCAAATCAAATAGCCTGTGAGATTCAAAAAAAAGAATTTACACTTATAAATTGGAATGCATGGGAAATGGGACAGAAAAATAATTATCCATTTTTACAAGTTAGGGAGCAGTTGCTTTCTTATAAGCCTGATATTATTGCTTTACAAGAAGTTAAGCGCTGTGGTTCTGGATTTTATAACCTATTACGTCCTAATATTGATTTTGATATACAAAAGATGTGGTGTGCAGAAAATAAGGCATACCCCGGGCGTGGAGAAGGCTCTGCTGGTAGCTATGGAATTGGATTAGCCAGCAAATTCAAAACACTCTCTGATAAAATAATTAGAGAGATACACGGCCGTACTGTTTTAGGGGCAAAGTACTTAATTAATGACAAGCCTGTATGGATTTGGTCTGCACACACCGCATTTGTAACAAGCCCCACTGATACAACAAGACTCAGTGATTTTGAAACAATTGCAGAGCTTATTAATCACCATGTTTCTGACTCGGCTCCTGTTATATTGGCCGGTGATTTTAATGCTGATAGAGATAATCCATGGGGGAATAACGATCCAGAGCGCGGCGAAATGCAGGTTTTTTTTGACCAAGGCTTTATTGATTTATGGCGAGAGAAATATCCAAACATCGATAATAAACCGGGTCATACATACTACGATAAAAGCCGGATTGATTATATATTGGTCCGAGATTTGCCGCTGGATTGGCATGTTAAAGAATTAAAAGTACTAGATAATATTTGGTGTGATATTGGAATGGATAATCAAGGGAAAGCGATAGGCTGCGCCACTAACGCACAAGTAGATCATAGCCCCATTTTGATTAGAATAGCGACGGAAAAATAATAGGTATCAAGATGTGTATAGGCCTTGTATCGATGCTAATAGAAATTAGGATGGTGCTGCTTCTAAATCGTTAATTTAAACAAGGCAATTACTGTATTGCCTTGTTTACAATAGTAAAAAGCTACAAAACATGTGTATTCAGAATAGGTAGCCTTAGTGGCTCCTGAAATTTAAAGTGGATGTCTTTGCTGTTCTTTGAGACAGTCTGATTTGAGCGAAGAGCGAACGGTCGGGTAAACTCGTTTTTGGACAATTATGAGTTAGAACCGACGGGCGGTTCTGTGCCAGAGGCTGATTTTCAATGCTGTATTTGAAATCATGTTGGGTGACGCCCTCTGTTTATCCAACCTACCACGTTTATATAGGTCAGGTGAGTGGCGAAGCCACACAACCCGACAATAATGAACAGAAAACCCAACTTACCGCGTTGTATAAGGTAAACTAGCTTACATATTTTTTAGAGGTGCAATTCCTTCTTGCATAGTTCAATTATTTCTTCTTTCTTTATTTTGTAGTGGTACAGTGATTTTGGCCACCCATTAAGAAAGAAATGTTATGCTAATAAGCATACAAATTTGGGTAAAAAAATGACGAAATTAAAACGCGCAACATATTCAGCGGCAATTAAATTAGAAACGGCTCAGCTTGTAGTAGACCAAGGTTATACGCAAGAAGACGCAGCAAAAGCGATGGGGGTGGGTAAATCAACCGTCAGTAAGTGGGTTACTCAATTAAAGCTAGAACGTAATGGTCAGACACCTTTAGCTTCACCAATGACGCCCGAACAAATTGAAATCCGTGAACTTAAAAAACAAATCCAACGCATTGAATTAGAAAAGGATATATTAAAAAAGGCTACCGCTCTCTTGATGTCCGACTCCCTGAACAATTCTCATTAATTGAGAAATTGAATCAACGAGAGCGTTATCCAATTAGTGTGCTATGCAGCGTATTCAATGTGCATCGCAGCAGCTATAAATACTGGGCCATACGCGATACAACGCCGACACCTGAGCAAGTAAGGTTAGAGGCTGAAGTAAAAGCAATACATGCGATGAGTGGTGGTTCAGCAGGTGCACGGACAATCGCAGCGATAGCAACGAACAATGATTTTGAATTGAGCCGTTATCGTGCAGCTAAGCTAATGGTTAAATTAAAGCTTGAAAGCTGCCAAGTACCTCAACATTCATATAAACGCGGTGGTAATGAACACCTTGAAATCCCAAATCTGCTTGATAGACAGTTTGATGTTGTTGAACCAGATACCGTGTGGTGCGGTGATGTGACGTATATTTGGACAGGCAATCGCTGGGCTTATTTAGCCGTCGTTATTGATTTATTTGCACGTAAAGTGGTTGGCTGGGCAATGTCGTTGTCGCCAGATACTAATTTAACGCTAAAAGCGCTTGAACTCACATATGAAAGCAGAGGGAAACCGACAGGACTCATGTTCCATTCAGACCAAGGTAGCCATTATACAAGTTTAAAATATCGCCAACGTTTATGGCGCTATAAAATGACACAAAGTATGAGTAGACGTGGAAATTGTTGGGATAATGCGCCAATGGAGCGATTTTTTAGAAGTTTTAAGACAGAATGGATGCCAAAGGTTGGATATGGAAACTTTATAGACTCTAAATATAGCGTGAGCGATTACATAAATGGATATTACAATAATGTTAGGCCACATCATTATAATGCTGGTTTAGCGCCAAATGAATCTGAGGTTAGATATCAAGATTCTAAAACTGTGGCCAAAATTAGTTGACCACTACAGATGAAACCTTCATATTCATAAATTACATGTTCGAACCACTCACGCTCATCAAGAACTCCCTCTTCTGAGTTCTCATAAGTGAAACTTTTATCTTTAAACTGCTCTTTATGAGCACTATCTAAAAAGTTAATTATTTTAATAATATCTTGGCTCATATAAATTGAGCTATATTTTAGGTTGGTGACCAAGCGTTCAATTTTTTCCTTAAATTGTAGCTCCGCCTTTTTTTGCTCCATCAAGTATTTTTCACTTTTGTACTTCTTAAATTCGGCCTGTTGTCTTTCAATATCTTCCTCTGCAAATTTATAAAACTTTTCAACTTCCTCATCTGGCATATAATCAGACGGACCAGTCCAACCACCATGGTTACAAAAAGCCTCAAAGTACATTTCAGTTACCTTAAGCCGCTCTAATACTAAATCTTCAAGCTCTAAAACGTTTTTCCATATGTTGTCATATGCATCTTTTTTTACATCCCACAACTTTTCATTGGATAAAAATTGCCGATTAATATTATCTTTTACAGTTTCAGCAACTAACGTACTGGCTTCTAAGTGATCTAATATTTTCCCCTGATCCTCAACAATTTGCTCAAACTCCCCTTTTTTAACTAGATAACCTTTTATATAAAAGTTCCATAAAGAAGTAACAATCACTGTCACTAAGAAAACTAACACACCAGTAAATAGCTCATTCATTGAAAATTCCTTAACTGCAACTTATTAATAAGTCTGCATTTTACACCTTTATTGATGCTAGTAAATGTGTCCACATCACCTCTTGCAAAATGGGATCTAACGGGGTCAGGTCGTGCATTTTGCACATTGATGAGATTTTATCAACGGCCGCTATTCGCTCAAAGCTGACCTATAGAGTATTTACGTTAACTCGTTTTGGGGCAGAAATGAGTTAAACCGGAAAGGCCGCTTCTGCAACTTATCCGACGATAATAATCACATCACTCCCACCGGCACTCACGCATATTCACTTTGTCGTTTTTAAACAATACGCCCTCTGATAATAGTTTCTCGCGCTGCTCTTGGTATTTTTCGCTGCCCGCTGGGAACGCTATTTTGCCTTGGCTATTAACTACGCGATGCCAAGGGATAATAGAGTCGCTTGGCATCATTTTTAATAAGCGCCCCACTAACCGTGAATTTTGAGGGTATCCCGCAAGGCTTGCTATTTGTCCATAGCTTGCTACTTTCCCCATTGGTATACCTGCGATAACAGTATAAATAAGTGTTTCTTTATCAATAGCCATTGTTGCTAGAATACTCCTTACTTAATTTCTTAAATTGCTCCCAAATAGTGCGTGCTACAGGGCCGTGATGAATAGCATGCTGTCTAAAGGCTCTAATTTGCGCACTAAATTGATGCTCTCTGTCGGTTATTTTTATTTCTTGCAGTAATCCCGCTTCTATTTCAGGCGCGCAATGCTCTAGGCTCATCATTGCCCAACCAGCTCCTGAGAGTAAAAATGACTTTAAGCTTGATACGTCATCAATTTTCATCATAGCAGCGCCCTTTGAGTAGGATAATCTTTCACTGTCTATACTTAAATCACTTTCAAACATAGCTAAACACGGATATGTTTGCAGCTCGCTATAACTAAGTGCTGAAGGGATGACCCCTTTGGCACTTACAATACCTATGTCGAGCTTGCCTATCGGTAAGCTTTCTAAATCACCTGTCGCATGAAATAAATCAAACCAAGGGCCAATCCCTAGTTCGGCTTGACCACTATTGACATGCTCTAATGAAATAAAGCGTTTACCACTTGTTAAGCTAAATTCTGTGCTTGTGAATAATCTAAAAGTATTGCTTATGATCTCATTGTAACTTTGCATATGACAAAGCTGCTCATAACAAATTCTAAACTGGGGTTCGTTTCCTAATGCTAATTCTTTAGCGAGTTGCGCTAATTCATCATTTGCATGAAGAAGCTGTTGTGCTTCACGGTGAAAAACACGCCCTTTTTCAGTAAGCTGTAATCTGTATTTGCTTCTATCTAGTAATTCAAAGCCAATTTTTGCTTCTAAATTTTTAATCGCTAAAGTAAGCGCTGGCTGTGTTTTATGTAGTTTTAATGCCGCACCACTTAAACTTGCGCTTTGCACTATGGCATCTAAAATTATTAATTGATTCAGCTTCATATACCACTCTGCAACATCATAAATAAAACTTATTGAGTTTCTAAGATTTAATGATTTTTATTTTATATGTTTGCAGCGTATGCTGCACTTAATTATTTTGCCATCATTGCAACGGAGAAAACATGAAACTCTTTCGTCTATGTTTTTTAACAACTATATTACTTAGCTTAATAGCTTGCTCTGAACCAGAAAAGCAAGTTAAAGAAGACCCGATTCGTCCTGTTAAATTGTTCAACATAGGCCATGATTCACAAATAAATATTCGCAGTTTTCCCGCTGAAGTAGTTGCTAATCAGGGCTCATATCTTGCGTTTAGGGTAAATGGTGAACTTGTTAAATTTCCGGTACTTGCCGGCGAGCATGTTGAAAAAGAGGATTTATTAGCAAAACTTGACCCAGAAGATTTTCAACTGCAGTACGACGAACGTAAAGCACGGTTTGAGCTGGCAAAATCACAACTTGGTCGAATTGAGCAATTATTTGAGAAAAAAATAACGAGCCAATCAGAATTAGATCAAGCCACTGCTAATATGCAAATTGCTGAATCAGCATTTAAAATTGCACAAACAAATCTCGAATATAGTGAGCTTAGAGCGCCATTTAGCGGCACAGTTGCTAAAGTGTTTGTGAAAAACTTTGAGAACATTCAAGCAAAACAAAATATATTGCGCTTAGAAACACGTGACTTAATGGATGTAGAAATTCAGGTTCCTGAGAAAATAGTCGCACGTTTCAAAAAAGGAACTAACTATCAGCCTACCGTTAAATTTGATGGCTACGACGATAAAGAGTACACACTGACAATTAAAGAATGGGATACTCAGGCAAACCCTGCAACGCTTACCTATAAAGTTGTCTTTTCACTGCCAGTGCCTAAAGATTTTAACTTACTCGCGGGTATGACTGGTCGCGTTTTAATAGATTTAAGTAAAGTAACGCGCTCGCAGGTGGCTTACACTATTTTACCTATCGAATCAGTTTTTTCTGAACCGCAAGAATCCACAAAAGACAATGCCTATGTATGGCTTTTTGACTCAGCAACTGGTGAAGTACACAAACAAGCGGTTAAAATTGGCCAACTTCACCGCGATGGTATTGAAGTACTCAGCGGTATTGAGGAAGGTCAAATTGTTGTTTCAGCGGGTGTGCATTCGTTAAAA
Source organism: Pseudoalteromonas aliena SW19 (assembly GCF_014905615.1). NCBI lineage: Bacteria > Pseudomonadati > Pseudomonadota > Gammaproteobacteria > Alteromonadales > Pseudoalteromonadaceae > Pseudoalteromonas > Pseudoalteromonas aliena. The sequence continues at coordinate 668,508 of NZ_AQGU01000029.1, read as the reverse complement.
GAAGGTATGAAAGTACGCGCATGGAACAAAGAGCGAGGCTTATAAATATGAGCTTTGCACAACTCTCCATAGAGAAAAAAGTCATCAGCTGGATGTTTACCTTACTGCTATTAATTGGCGGTAGTGTCTCGTATTTTGATTTAGGGCAATTAGAAGACCCAGAATTCACACTTAAAAAGGCTATGGTGATTACCATGTACCCGGGTGCTTCGCCGCAACAGGTTGAAGAAGAAGTCACCTTTCCTATCGAAAATGCAATTCAACAGTTACCCTATGTTGACTACGTTACGTCTATCTCTTCAAATGGTAAGTCGCAAATTTCGGTAGAAATGAAAAGTACGTACCGTAAAGAGCAACTTCGCCAAATTTGGGACGAAATGCGACGTAAAATTAACGATCTTTCGCCTTCTCTGCCAAGTGGTGTTTACCCTAGTACTATTTTGGACGATTTTGCCGATGTTTACGGTGTTATGTACTCGGTAACGGGTGATGGTTATTCGTATGATGAACTTAAAGATTACGTAGATTACTTAAAACGCGAACTCGTCCTTGTTAAAGGGGTGAGTAAAATAACAATAGCTGGCGAGCAACAAGCCCAAGTGCTCGTAGAAATATCTACCCGAAAGCTAGCTCAACTAGGGATTGCGCCTAGTCATATTTTTCAATTACTGCAGTCGCAAAATACGGTATCAAATGCAGGAAAAATTCGCGTCGGCGATGAATCCATCCGCTTACACCCCACTGGTGAATTTAAGGATGTAAAAGAACTCGAAACCCTTCTTATTTCAAAACCAGGTGCAAGCGAACTTATCTATTTAGGTGATGTGGCCAAGGTTTATAGAGAATACGCTGAAGTACCAAACAATGTTATTCGCTTTAACGACAACCAAGCACTTTTAATTGGCGTGTCGTTTACATCTGGCGTTAATGTCGTTGATATTGGTAAAAATATAGATAAACATTTAGCATCGCTTGAGTACCAACGTCCTCATGGAATTGACATAAGCTCAGTATATAACCAGCCAAAAGAAGTGGAAAAATCGGTTGATGGGTTTATTGTTAGCCTATTAGAAGCAATTGCGATTGTTATTGTTGTATTACTGTTATTTATGGGCTTAAAAAGCGGTATTTTGATTGGTGGTATTTTACTGCTTACTGTATTGGGTACCTTCATCTTTATGAAATTGTTTGCTATCGACTTGCAACGTATATCGCTGGGCGCACTCATTATTGCCCTTGGGATGTTGGTTGATAATGCGATAGTGGTAACCGAAGGTATTTTAATAAACCTTAAGCGCGGGCAAACTAAACTAAAGGCTGCCGTTAATATAGTCGAACAAACAAAGTGGCCATTACTGGGAGCAACCGTTATTGCAGTTACGGCCTTTGCCCCCATAGGTTTAAGCTCTGATGCCAGTGGTGAATTTGCAGGTAGTTTATTTTGGGTGTTATTTATTTCACTCTTATTGAGCTGGATAACAGCCATTACACTCACTCCATTTTTTGCCAACTTAATGTTTAAAGAAACTGAGTTTAAAAATGAGGAAGGCCAAGAAGAAGACGATCCGTACAAAGGGTTTATTTTTAATGGCTATAAAGCTATTTTAGATGGTGCAATGCACTTTAGAAAAACCACACTTGTTTTAATGGTTATTTTATTGTGTTCTGCTGTGGTTGGTTTTGGATCTGTTAAACAATCGTTTTTCCCTGCTTCTAACACCCCTATGTTTTATGTTGATTACTGGCAAGATCAAGGTTCTGACATTCGCTCGACCTTAGAAGGTATTAAGCAACTTGAAGCATATTTACAAAGTAATGAATTAGTAAAAGAAATTACAAGTACAACAGGTCAAGGCGCGCCGCGATTTATGCTTACCTACGCACCCGAAAAGTCATACCCCGCATACGGGCAATTGATTATTCGCGTAAAAGATAGAGAAGCCGTTGCAACAGTAATGCAAAAAGTACGAGATTATTCAGTAAATCATGCGCTCTCTGCTCAGCTAAAAATTAAACCTATGGAAATAGGCCCATCTACTGATGCTAAAATAGAGGCGCGTTTCTCTGGTCCTGATCCCGTTGTTTTAAGACAGCTCGCTGCAAAAGCGCAAGAGCTGATTGGTAACGATGATGGTGCCTATAATATTCGTAATGACTGGCGTGCACGTACCAAAATGATTCGCCCACAATTTAATGAACAAAAAGCACGTCGCTTAGGGATCAGCAAATCAGATCTTGATAACGTTTTACTTACCAGTCTTTCGGGTAAGCAAGTAGGTGTATACCGTGATGGTACGCAGCTGTTGCCTATTATTGCACGCTCACCAGCTAACGAGCGTTTAAACGTAGAAAGCGTGCATGATTTACAAATATATAGCCCTGTTCTAAGTGTATTCGTGCCTGTAACTCAAGTTGTTGATGAGTTTATTGTGCAGTGGGAAGATAGCCTAATAATGCGCCGTGATCGTAAACGAACCATTACCGTAATGGCAGATAATAATGTATTAGGCGACGAAACACCCGCTAAGCTATTTGCTCGTATTCGCGGCCCTATAGAAAACATGGTATTACCACGCGGTTATGAGTTGGAATGGGGCGGCGAGTTTGAATCATCGAGTAAAGCTCAAAAAGCAATTTTTGGCTCATTACCACTTGGTTACTTAGCGATGTTTGCAGTGACTGTTTTGCTGTTTAATTCAGTTAAGCAACCTTTGGTTATATGGGCAACGGTGCCATTAGCTATTATTGGTGTCAGCGCGGGCTTACTCATTATGAATACAGCGTTTAGCTTTATGGGGTTACTTGGCTTATTAAGTTTAAGTGGTATGTTAATTAAAAACGGCATTGTGTTGGTCGATCAAATAAACTTGGAGCTGCGAGAAGGTAAATCACCCTATGAGGCTGTATTTGACTCAGGCGTGAGCCGTGTAAGGCCGGTAGCAATGGCTGCAATCACAACAATTTTGGGGATGATACCTCTGCTGTTTGATGTGTTTTTCCAATCAATGGCAGTGACCATTATGTTTGGTTTAGGCTTTGCCACCATTCTTACTTTAATTGTGGTTCCAGTACTTTATACCGTTATCTTTGGAATAGATTACGAACCACGAAAGTAGTTGAGTTTATAACTAAGCGAGCATAAAAAATGCCACTGATTAAAACTCAGTGGCATTTTTAATACTATAAAAATAAGAAAGGCTATTTATAAAAATCGTATTAAACTAAGCACAATACTTTTTATACTTTTTTTCACTACCGCATAAACATGGTGCGTTACGTTCTAGGGGCTGTTTATCTTTCGAGGTTAAATTTGCAGCAGACTGTTAGGTATTTAGGCAAGGCAGAGCCTATGGTGTGTGGTTATTCCCCATAAATAGGCGATAACGCAGCATAAATGCCAAACATGCGCTGCCCTTGGGTTCTGCCTAGGGGCAATTTACTCTTTGTTGCTCGGTTTTTACTTATTCTTACAGGGATGTAAGCCATTAGAGTAACGCAGGAGCAGTTACCGAGCCTACTAGGTTACAAACCTCACGCCGCGATTAAATCGCCCCTAGATTGAACAAATTTTAATCCTGAAAGGTCAACAGACCCTAATACTTTATCAAATACTTGTGGTGTTGACTTACTAAGCGCAAAGTCAAGTTCCCGAATATCTTCTGGTACTTCTGCTTTGACTTCAATTGAAGCAAACAGCGAATGCTCTTCTAATATGACTTCTATTTCTGATTGTCGCTCAACTGAGTTTACAATTAACGTGAGCGGGTATAACTCTGTGCCTGGCTTTGCTGTACGTTTAGGCGCAAACCCATTACTGTTGTTTTTGCCCATTATGTCGAGCTTACCCATAAAGAAAAACTTTGACATGTTACTTCTATACTCTTTCTACATCATTAGAGCGCGTATCTTAGCAGCTTACCCATAACATAACTAAGCCTATGCCTGTATAAACAATAGCTTTAGTAAAAAGGCTTAACTAACCTGAACTCTGGATAATAAATCTATCACTGCTATTGATTCCTGAAGTTTAATTCACCAAGTTACTATTAAAACTTGTTTGTGATATATAATCTGACGTCAATTTTTTCGATGTTAGTAAAGTACATACGAGACAAGTTCCCTTGCTTCTCCATTCTTATTTTAACAGTATCACACCCTTGCGGTATGGCTTGGCGTTCGCTGCGAATTTGAGGCTTAACTATGTAGCTGGCGCGTTCGTATCGTACGCCATACGAAAGGTCACTCGCTAACGCTATATCATTGCAATATACAATAACCTTCATTGCAAAGTTTGACGAATACCACGCCGAATTTATACCCCCAGTAAGCTCAATGTCTATTTCATTTAACCCGAATGTTCCATATATCGGAAATTCCACTTCATAAGCTACTTCTGCGTATTTATCGACCCCATTATCTCGTCTATAAAATTGTGTTATTGCTTGCATATCGGATTTATTAATATGCATAGCTTCACCAATAAAATAGGTCGGTAGAGCCAAAGTATTATTTGCAATCAAGCAAGCGCACAACATTAAAAAATATTTCATGGGTTGTTCCTTACGATACCATTTTTATAAAATATTAATCAGTTTTACGGACTAAAAAACCTACTTGCCGTGTTAAAGTTCACTTAAACATGGCAACCACATAATGTAATTTATACTTTATTGTTGAGTTATTTCTCTGTCGTGGTAACTGATTATTTAGCGTGTGTATTAGGACCGGTTAATCTTTAAGGACTAAAATTTGACCTCGAAAGATAAAAAGCCATACTGAAAAGGCACTAAATAAGTGCCTTGCAGTGATTAAAATAACTTTTCTATTATTTGAACATTAAATTCAAGATTTGTGACACGGGTATAAAATTGACGACTTAAATGTCCTTCTTTATCTATTCGAACAGTCAGTGCTTGGCAATTTCCACCCGTATTTAGCGTATTAGCAAAACTTGGCTTAGCTAAGTAAGAAATATTTTGGTATCTATCACCATAATCAAGATCTTCACCAATAAATATTGGTTGATCTATATATGGTGAATCACAGGTAGCAGACAAACTCACCGCCATGTTGCCTGCAAACCACCTTGTTTCCACTTTTCCACCAATGCGGTACGTTAAGTCCTGAGCATAATCACCGTCTACATTAACTTTTGCTTGGTAAGCTATAACCGCTTCGCTACCAGCATAGGGTACTTTTATTGGCAAGAAATCACTAAATTGCAGTTCATATATCGCTCCCCCAACATCAACAGGTTGTGCAATAGCAGCAGAGCAAAAAAATAAGCTAGATATTAAAAGTAGTGCCTTCATTTTATAAGCTCATAGTTTTCGTTACTCAAACCAGAAGTACTGTTCAACAAGTTAATTCTTCCTTGGATAATAGCGGCATTATCACCATGCATAGTTTGAATAGTAAGCTTAACTTCATTGCAACTTAACGAGATAGTTTTTACTAACGATTTATTAAATGACAAGTGGCTGCTTAATGAGCTAATTTCTTCATTTGTGAATTCGCTATTATTTTTTCTTTCTTGATATAACAGCTCATCATCACAATAAAGCGCTACATCGACTTCGTGCAAAAATTCATTGTGCAGAATATCTTTATACGAACCCGTACACATATTCTCTTGCCACTGAGTGCAAACCGGTTGCATTTGTGACATTAACTCACCATTACCCTGCACATCTAATTTAAGGTCTACCACTGCAGCACTTTCAAACTGTTTTGGGTACAATACTAGCTCATATCGATTATTTTGTTGTTCCATATCGACATTAGAAAATACTTGGCCAATTTCTGAGGCAAAACTCATTGAATTTGCGGTGAGTAAGCCTACACCTATGATAATTTTAAACATTTTTATATCTCTCCTTGAGTTATATCAAGAGCTTGGACTGAAATAGACAATGAAATACTTTGAATTCGCGTATAAAACTGACGACTCAAAGACCCTTCCTTAAATAATTCAACCTTTAGCTGCTCACATCCGTCAAGGTTATGTCTCAATTCAGTAATAGCAGGCTTTGCAGGAATAGATTGACCTGCTTTTCGCTGACCATATACTTTGCTCATACCTATTGGGATACCATTACAACTGAGCTTAGTTGTCATAGCAAAATTAGAAGCAAACCATCTAGCAGATATTTCACCATTTGCATTAAAAATAAGTGAAGACTTAGTGCCCGTAATATCTATTAATGCTTCATAGCCAGTTACAACATCCCTATTTGCCCAAGATACAACAACAGGTCTAAAATCCGTCTCATTTAAAATAACCATTTTTTGGTCAACATTGAGCGAATTCGTTTGCTCCTCGGCATAACTACTGCCAGCACCTGTAATTAAGGCGATAGCTATCAGTAAATTTTTCATTCTACATCCTTATTGTTTATTAAATGTGCTTCACTTAGCTGTAAAATGAAGCACTGAACCCACTAATTTATAACTCTTCAGAAATAGAAAGGCTCAAATCTAGGGTGCGAGGCTGAATTGCCGTAGCAGTGAAATCAAACTTCATTGACAATGTATTGCAACTCCCGTTTGTTACTACCGATTGCGAGATATAAAATTTATCCCCCGAGTCAGAGGCGCTAAACGTTCCACAAGATACTGTTAAATTCATATGTCTGTCTGTTCGACCTGCAATATCAAAAAATATTGGCTGGCCAAAATCATTATAAACAGGCAGTGATATTTCAAACCCCGTATATTTGCGTACTACGAGTGGATCCAGCCCTGGACAAGTGTAAACAACCGTCGTAAAAATGGGCGTGAAATTCTCTTTATTCAATATATAACGTTCCCCACCTATATAAATAGGATCAGGTGTTTGCATTTGGCTAATATATTGCAACGGGTCTAAAATTGGATCTTTAATATATGCGCAATCCACTGGAGGCCTTGGTGGTTTTGGGGGACCAATAATTACCGTTTTCATTTCCCCATCAACTTTTGCAAGCACTGCACTACTTAAAGTAAGAGATATGACGACTCCAATAAGGAAGCTCTGTAATTTCATTTTTAAGTATCCATTGAGTCTAAAATTAAAGTTGTTCAGATATCGTTACTGTGAGATCTATAGTGGCAGGTGCCGAATTACTTGGAAACGTAAATTTCAATTTCATATTTTTACAGCTCTGCGCTGTATTTTGTTGTTTAGAAATAACAAATTTATTCCCAGAATCACTAGCATTAAAAGTACCGCACGAAGCGGCTAAGTTCATTGACTTATTTGAGCGGCCATTTATGTCAAAGAAAAGCTCTTGACCATAATCTCCATCTACAGGAAAAGTAACTTCATAACCAACCAAAGTATTAATGATTATAGGATCACCTCCTCGGCAAGGTCTATGAATCACCCTTGTAGAATAAACTGGATTGAAATCTGACTTATTCAAAGTATATCTGGCACCCCCAACATATATTGGAGCACTTAAATTCATAGGCTTAGCAGCATCAAGCATTTGCTGCTCTGAAAAAGAGTGATTTATTTCAAAAGGTTCACAAAATCTATCTCTAAAGTCACAACATCGTACAAGAGGAGATTCATCAAAGGCCATTACTTCTGATGAAAGCATACTCAATGCACAAAAAATTAGCATTACTATTTGTTTTTTCATATTTTTATTCCTTTAAATTAAGTTTAAATAAATGATTAAATTAACGTTAAAAGCATCTATTGTTGCTTCATTGTCCAAGGCTGAAGAGCCCATTTTATTTACTTTCAGTTTTAACTTTTTACATTGCCCATCTGTTTGTAGTCGCTTATAAATAGAAAAACGCGCTGGTGTTAGTTTACCTCTGCGATTTAATATCAAATCTGCATCATAACCAACGTCAATACCCGAACAGGAAACATCCATTTCAACTTTTAATGGCTGCCCACCAATTGAGCCAGCGGCACCACCACTAATATCAAAAATCAATTCAGGGTAACCCCCTAGATATTCATCATATTCATCGAGTAAAACATCTATTTCGGCTTCATAACCCGTCACGCTTCCATTAACGAAGATTGGCTCGAAATCACCATCTGTATAGCTATATTGGGTGCCGCCGACATAAATTGGTTCTACCGCACTGGCTCCAAAAGTAAGTAACATCAATAGCATTAAAGATTTAACAAACTTCATTTTTTAATTTCCTTTTTATTGGTTACAAATGGTTATAATATTCATAGCCCCTAGAACTGGTGCATAATAGATGGTCACTCTCGAGCCTGGTGCGGTGATTTCTAAGCCCTCATCGACCATTAGTTCAAACGTTGCTGTTGAAGGGAGTGCAATTATTTTATTCGTATCAACAGTATGGCTAAATGTTTGATCAAATGTAGGAACGAATTTTGTTGCCTCAGGAAAAGTATCAACCATATTAAAGCGCAAATTAACATTCTTAGATCCACTGTACTCAGCACAAGTCCATAGGTAAGTATCAACGTCCTGCTTGACCGGTACAAATGAATCCCCCATATCAATAATAAAATCTTGTTGAGAAATGGCCGCAGTGACATATTTAGACTCAGCTAAGCGTTCATCCTCTGTTGTTACCGTAATTAAGCTGCCTTCATCAATATTTACTTCAACATCGAAAACACCCTGCTTATCAGTACTATATTTTTTTCCATTAATATTGAATGCCGCATTTTCGACACCATTTAAAGTGGTATCTACAATACGTCCTTTCACTGTTCCGATAAGAGTGTTTGACTGTTGAGTCACTTCAACGGTTACTTTTTTACTCGCGGTATTATTCGCTGCATCTTTAATCATCAACTCTGCGATATAAATACCGCCTATATCAGGAGTAAACTCAACTATTTGTGCACTACTATCAACTATACTAATTGATGAATTAACAGGTTTTTGTAATGACCACGAATATGTAAGCGCCGTGCCCTCTGGATCATAACTTTGAGTGGCATCGATAGTCACAGTGTCACCTAACGCAATGGTGCGGTTATTCTCGCCTTTTAGTACAATGACTGGTGCAAGATCATCTTTAACGCTAATTGCTATGGTTTTAGGATCTGAGAACTGAACGCCATCATTAGTGCGCAATGAGACAACGTACTTCCCTGTGCTTGAAGAAGTAAAATGAGCTTTACCATTCGCTTCGGTATAAATTTCATCATTACTAGGTTGTTCAATGATTTTCCATTCGTAGCTTAACGTTGCACCTTCAGGGTCGTAGCTTTTTGATCCATCTAAGAGTATTTTATTGCCTAAATATGCTTCATCAGATGTTAATATTTTTGCAATAGGCTTTTTGTTAACCCTAGCATCGAGTACTTGAGTATTGGATGCTGTTTGTAACTGACCATCAGAAACGGTAACAGCAATGATATACTCCCCAATAACATCCGGTGTAAGCGTTGCATTTGCTGTTGTTGGTGATTCAATTTCACGATTACTATTGGCAGGTTTTCCTAGTAACTTCCAAACAAAGCTAAGATCGGCTCCCTCTGGATCAAAGCATGAGTCACATACCAATGAAATTGGAGTCTCTAGAGTAATCGAAGTATCAGAGCCTAACTTAGCGATAGGGGCTTGATTACTTGTTCCAACTTCAACTTGATAAGGAGCATCGCTGTAATCACCTTGAGAGTCGGTCAACCGTAGGGCTATTTCATAACTTCCATTTACAGATGCTGAAAAGCTATTGCTAGCGCCCGTTTGCGAACTCAGTGTTGCGTCACTATTTGCTGGTGAAGAAAGCACGGACCAGCTATATGAAAGTTGTTCATAGCGATCAGGGTCATAACTTTTACTTGTGTCAATTTGGAGTATTTCATTAGGGCGAATAAGCGTTTTTTCGCTTGTTAAAATAGCAACGGGTGATGAGTTTTTAGCTAAATCATCACTTGTAATCACAACCGTATCTTTTGCGACCTGATTTGAACTATTTTCAATAGTAAGTTCGGCTGTATATTTACCTATAGCATCCGCTACAAAGTTTGTTTTCACGCGTTGGTTACTAAATATAGTTGCAGTACTGCCAGCTGGTTTTTCAGTGATATTCCAACTATAAGCTGTAATCAGGCCATCTAGGGTGCGGCTATCAGCCCCATTGAGATTAATTACTTGACCCTTTTTTACAGTAAAATTAGTACCGGCACGAGCCGTTAAGTCCGCACTACCAACTAGCTTTAAAGGTAACTCAGCTAAAGGGCTAAATAATTTGCCATCGCTTACTTTTAAGCGAAGTATATACTCTCCTTCATCTTGTAGAGTAATAATAATTTCTTCACTATCGTTTTTATCCAGAGGTATAGATACTTGATCATTCTTGCGAATTAATTCCCAATTATATTCCAAAGCATCACCGTCAGAATCATAACTTTTTGATGCGTTAAATGTCGTAGCAGAGCCTAAATTTAAATTTGATGTTTTTGGCATAATTTGCGCAACAGGGGTTGCGTTAGTTTTTGCTGTACCAACGCTTTTGGGTTGTTCATCACCACCCGAGCCTCCACCACAAGCTGACATTAAAATGCATGTTGATGCTGCTATGCTATTTTTCCATTTCATATTCTATTCCTTGATTATTTTATTATTGGACTAATTATATGCCGCATTTCTTATTGCTTCGTTCAGAAGCATTGCTTGCTTACCAAGCTCTTTGGCTTGCTCTAGGAGTAAGTCCCTTTGGTAGGTCAATTCAGTATCAGAGCCTGAGCTCGTACTTTTGTTAGCTGCAACACGTTTATTGCGTTCAGAAACATGGGCTTCGTAAATTTCAACATTATCGCGTTGCGCTTTTACAGCGCTGCGGTAAGTCGTCACATCATCTTCTAGCTGAGGAAACTCCGAAATTATAAAACTATAATATTCATCTTCTTGGCTAAGCGGGGTTTCGAAGCTTTCTTGAACAATCTCTTGTATATCAACTGATCCTGACACTTTTTCAGTACTCAATTTATTCTTTATTTTTAATTCATCTGTGTGAAGCGGATCAGCTAAAGTCGAGGTTTCCTTGTGCGAATCATCATTAATTGATTGGGCTATACCCTCGTTTTGCGACACATGATTGCTCTGATTGTAATTAACTATCCCCAAATAACTTGCTAAAGATATAATAATCACGATTACAGTAATCAAACTTGTTTTCATAACTAAATCCTATATATAAATAAATTATCTTGAGAAAATGGGGAGTAACCTCCCCATTTTATACTTATAAACTAATTACACTGTGTTTCATCTACACACACTTTAGCTCTAATCAATGCACTTCCTTCTTGCACATTCCATGTGTTTTTCTCAAATCGTTTCCAAATTTTTCCGTATTGAGTTGAAACATGAGAAGTAGTGCCTTGTGCTTTAGAGCCACCAATTTTATCGAGTGTTCGTAAAACAATGTTACCGAATTGGCAATAAACGTTCATCGGGCATATTTTAGTTAAACCACTGCCTAATGTTGCGCCAACATCACTTTCACCGGCATCAGTTACAGCAGGCTCAGCAACATCAATATCGTAAGACTCTGCGTAAACTGATAGGAACATTTGCCACATATCGTTGTACATTTGCACTTCAATATTTTGTGCAATTTCTGCAGCAACAGTTGGATCATTTGATTGAGGTTTTAGATCGAGCTTACAATCCATACCTAAGTTTTCACGGGCAGACTCACGAATGTTATCCCAGCTATTTGTTTTAGTTCTAAACCAACTCCAACCTTTAGATTTACCACTATTTCTCCAGTAACTGTTCATACGATCAACGTCAATTGAACATTCGCCTTTGATAGGACCTGGGTATGCGTAATAGTTATAAGCAAGTCCCAAGTTAGCAGTTAAAACAACTCGGTTTGGTTGAGGTTCGTATAGTTTTCGTATTACTTTCCAAGACACGGTTACATTGTTATTAGTACCCGAATAATGCTCTTCGACTTCCTGAGTATATTCACCACAACGCGCATCTTTGGTAACAAAAAAGTCAATTCCGCCTGCCGCAAATGAATTTTTATCCATCGCGTCAAAGTGGATTGTATCGCCACGATTTTCCCGCTCAAATGGCATCGACCAATCACTAACTATGTTATTGTTTAACAAAGTATCAGCTGGGAAACTCCACACGTTTTTCGAAAAGACACTTTGACCTTCAACATCAACATTTGGATTATTACGGGTGACGCCGGAATTTAAGCGCACATTAAATACATCCAGTTGTTTCACGCTATAATTACCGTGTCCTGCATTATAAAGCGCATTAGCAAGTAGATTTCGCTCTTGGTCCCAAAGGTTATAACCGGCACTTGCTAAACCAGTAATTTTAACCCCTTCAGTTTTAACTAGCTTATCTTCTAGCTCAAAAGCACTTTTAGAAATAATAGTTTGTGCAGCCAGAATTTGAGCATGAAAAGCAACATTGTCACTAACCACTTCTATTTTTTCTTTATAAGCGTCGTACAAACCTTTCGCTACATAATAGTCCGAGCGAATTGCATTTCGCTGTCCTTCAATTGAGGTGATTTTTACAGCTAAGGTATCTTTAAGTGGCTGATATTTATTCATTACGCCAACAATACAAGAGTACATTCTGTTAGAGTCACCGCCACTTGTTACAATACAATTGGTTGTTTCGTCCGATTGCGCGCGGTCTAATTTATCACGCTCTTCGAGCAGTAATGCATACTCTGTTTCAATACCAGTCCATTGTGTTTTTAGTCTGTAGTAGTTATCAATCACACCATCATTTTCTAACGCTGCGTCATTAATTATTTTACGGGCATTTTTAATTTCGTTTAAACCATCAATATTTGCACGTGGTATACCGTATGTCAGTTGATACCAGTTACTTACAAAATCATTATTTAAGTAAGCTTGTTCTTGTAATACTGGAGTCGCAAGTTGTCTATATGCTTGAGATTTAATATTAATATAATCAGCGCATTGAGGGCCTGCAGCACCGAGCTCCGCGTAAGTACCGCGAATTTGCTTTACTGACGCGGGCCCAACATGCAATGTATTTGCATTTTCATGATCGACAATAACATCACCAACTCCTGCTGGGGTTTGAATACCGATTGCATCGAGAGGGTTTCCCTTTCGTGAATCAGGCAAAGCATGTGCAGCAGTACTTTGCAGCAATGCAGTAACAACAGTCGCTGTTATTAATTTTCCATACATTTTTAAAGTTCCTTTACTGGGGTTATAGATCCTTCCAGCCAGATGGCTGCGTTAAATATTTACTAAAGTTGGCTGCTCAATTTATTTAGTCCATTTGATAGAATAAATTGATCTCGACCTAAAGGTTTACCACTGAGCCAGCTAACTTGCTCATTTAAAAAATTGTATAATTGAGATATTCGACCTTCGTTAAACACTAAACTATTAGAAATAAAGTTTCTGAGGTTTGAAATTTCAGCACTACATAACGTTGAGCTACTGCCTGCACTGCAGTTATTGGTTAAATGTGATTTTGACTCAATAAGATCAGCAATAGTTACCTGAACTGTATCAAGTAAAAACTCATCTTCTATATCAAATTGTAAAAACTCTAATGTGGATAATGTGTTATCAATTGTGCTTATTAAGTTGATATGATTACTAGAAGGTGTTGCTATATTAATTAGCAACTTTAATTGATTATTATAAGAAACCAAATGGGTTGTTAATTGGTTAAAGTACCGTGGCTCTGGGTAAGTAAGTAATTGTTGAACTGTTAATTTACAGCCAGGTTTTATAGCTTGAAACCCTGTGACCCCCTCTAAACTTGCAAAATTTAAAATACTATTTGTAAATCCATGCGTTAGCTCTACATTACTATTTTCATACGAACGTGAGCCCGATACTCTATTGGAAGAGCTTGCATCAACGCCCGCAGTTAGATTATAACGAACCGACAAAGGTCGAATAGATTCGCAGGTAAAGCTATAGTCTAAAACCGTTTTAAATAAACCACTTCGAACAATCGAACTATTGCTGTAGTTAGTATTTTGATCCGAATCAAGACTGACCTCAGAAAATTGACACGGAGGTACAAATCGCTCACCCGTCCCCGTCATTCTTGAAGTACACTGAGTACTCGCATCAAAAACGTCGACAGGAAAATCGCTGGCATACGCCGAAGTAGTTAATGAGGCGATTGCAAGTAAGATTATTTTCATTCTTATATCCTTTAAGTTGATTAGATTTGTTCAAACTTCGACGTTAAAACTTGTCTGCTAATGCTTCCCTGCTCATCTGTGACTTTGATCACCATATTTATTTCTTGATTGTTTAGCGAACAGGCATTGTATGCAGATTGCTTCAGAGTAATTTGTAAATCGTTAAGTGGTGAATTAGCAGCAATACCGTTTGGCAACATCGAGTTTATTGATGTACCTATACTTTCAATCGCAGGAAATAATTCAGATAAACCTGCCGACATTGTCGGCGTCCAAAACATACCGTTGTATTCAAAGTATTCTATTTCTATTAGTTGCTTATTTTCATTTAGCTCATGTAAGTCAAATAATGACCAGCCCATAGTGAGTAAGCGATCATCCGTAAACTGTTCAATATTTGCGATCACAACACTTCTGGCTGCTAACTCATTTAGACGTGTTATTAGAGAAGTAAGTTGATCCATCAATGCTTGCGTATAACCGCCTTGAGTGATTAAGCTAATCATCTCTCGACCTTGCAGTGCTAAATCAAAGCTCTCTTGTTGAATAGAGCTCAGTTCGGGGTTGATTTCTCTGAATTCTTTACAAAGTAATATTGGTTTTTTATCCAATGCTGCAATACTCGACAAACCCATATTTTCAGTTGTATCGCTTTGCTGCGCTAACCTTGCAAGAATTTCTTTGCCTGTCTGATTTTTTGAAAGATAAGCAATATTAATAGCGGTTGCTAAGCGTTCTAAGTTCACGTGAGAGCGAAGTGCTTTATAATCCGCTAATTTGTTATTAATAAATCCCGCAAAATCTGGAGATTTTAAAAGGCTAGGTTCAACGACTTGATAATCGCCGTCATACACATTAGTGAATGCTGCGGCTTCATTACTGAGCGCAACTAATACGCGTTCAAAGTTTAAGAGCTGCAGGTCGACATCGGGGTAAAACAAAGCATTTGAAGGGGCTGCTATTTTATTAAAACAAATGTCGTTACCACATTTCGCTAATTGAACGTTAATATCGTCAGGTAAGTTCGATGATTTATTTATAAGCTTATCTTGCAGCTCAATTGGAAGTGATTTTAAGGTACTTACATAGGTCTCAAGACGTCGGTTGAGTAAATTTACTCTACCTGATGCTATTTTTTCGGGTTCATAATTTTTCAACAACTGCCAAAAACGAACTTGTCTAGCTTGCACACTATTTAACTCAGTCTTTAGTTCTGACTTTTGAGTACTAGAAAAGTAGGGAAAAGTATCTATCTGTCTAAACATCTCTGAAAGTGAGTTATTTAGTGTGTTTTCTAATGAGACACCCAATGTAAAGCGTCGATACACAGCAGCATAACGTAAAGGTGTTGTTAGCCTTTCAAGTGATGAAAGTAATCCTAAACGAAAATTTTCTCTTCTAAATTGATCGCTTGCGGGGCTAAAGCCAAAATAGCCTGGTGGGTTAATAAATTCAGCGTAAAGCTCTATATATAATTGCTGCTGGAAAATATTTAAATCGGATAAAAGCGCTTCATAAGTTAATAAATCAGAAACATGAAACCAAGAATAATTTTCACGTTGTTGAAAACCGTTCGCTGTATTACGCAAATCCGTAAGTGTGTCGCAGGGAATGGAGAGGGGCTTAAAGCAAAGCGGTTGAAATTCAGGATCAGCCGCCTCACAAGTATCAACACAGGTATTTTGGTTATACTCTGAATAACATACTTGAGGTGTATAATTAACTACTTGAAAATTAGCATCGCACGTATTATCTATAGCCAGCGCACTGCCTATATTACATAGACCAAGAATACAAAGCGTGATATTTAAGCTTAAAGTTCTCTGAACACAATTAATCATTATTAAAGTCCTTTTAATATAGCTACCGTCTATCCATAGTAAGTACCCAACCAAGCCACAAACGCTTAACTTTTTGTTTACTTTAGTCCCTAAAAAATATAAATCAAGTAAAAGTTGATCCTTTTTCATACTGATGAAGATTTAATACAAAAGTCCATTCCATCTGAATAATTATATATACGTATTATTTAAAGTATTTAAAATACAAAAGTTTGAATTCACTAATACGTTTTTTATAAAGTGGCCATAAAGATTCTAATTAATCTATTTATACCCTTAAAATCATCCGCTATAGTATAAATACAAGAATTTAACATTTTAAAAATAAAATAAGCTTAGCAAGCTAAATTTAAAAACAAGAAGATAAAAGGCTATAGAATCAATATATTTTATACAGCGAGGTTAGATATACACTTATACCAATCTGCTTATATATGGGGTCTATTTAATGTTAAGAAAATTACGCTAGAACTAGGCAAAAATTTTTGTATCTAGTTGTTCTAAATAAAAAATTTTTAACGACGTTAGAGTGCAATTTAATTCGTTAAATTGATCAAAGATTTATGCAGTTTGGTATTATATACTGACTTTATTGAGGACTTAAAACTAACGGTAACTGCGTTAAAAACTTTTGATTTACGATTGCATTGGTGCAGGCTATTGTCGACAACAATGCATAGATGTCAAACACGCGCAGCTCTTCGAGTCCTGTCTAGGGGCGATTTACTTTGTGTTATCAACATAGAGATGAGGAAGAAGTGAGAGCAAAGCTCAGAGGCTTTGCTCAATTAAATAGTCCCTAGATAAATAGCCCTTAGATTGAGAGGTTTTTAAACTAAAAGGTCAACAGGCTCTGATTTAAATTTGAAATAATGACACTTCAATCTATTTTTTTAGAGTCAGGATTTTTCTGGAACTCGATTTAGAGTCAGAGGATTGATTCTCTTTAATACTCTTTGGCTTACCAACATAGGTTGTAGAGCGCTTTTGGTATGGGGCTTTACTTCGCTCGTTTTTACGTTCACTACTGCCGTTACTTCTTTGAACGTTGCGCTCACTACTTCGCTCGCCTTGACTAAAGCGTCGTGGGTTTTCGCCCTGAAAATCACGTTTTGTAGTGACTGCCGGCGTATTATTTTCTGATTGTTTATTGGTGTCGACCGAATGCTCTTGAGTTTTACCTGAGTCTGCGATTGAGTCGTTTATCTGCGCCATTTCGATATCTGATAAGTGACGCCACTGTCCTACTTTTAAATCCTTGAGTGTCACGTTCATTATACGGGTACGTTTTAAGGTAACAACTTCGTAACCTAGGTATTCACACATACGTCGTATTTGACGGTTTAAACCTTGTGTAAGGACTATTTTGAATTCTTTAGGACCGCTTTGTGTCACTTTACATTTTTTAGTAACAGTATCGAGAATAGGCACGCCATTTGCCATTTTGGTAACAAATTGACGATTAAGTGGTTTATCTACTGTAACGATATATTCTTTTTCGTGATTATTACCCGCACGCAAAATTTTATTAACAATGTCGCCTTCATTAGTTAAAAATATAAGGCCTTCAGAAGGTCTATCTAAACGCCCAATGGGAAATATACGCGTTGGATAATTAACTGCTCTTATAATATTACTCTGAATTTTACTTTCGGTTGTACACGTTATACCAACCGGTTTATTGTAAGCAATATAAACACGCTTTGGTGTTTCTTTAAGGGCCTTTCCATCCACTAATACGACATCGGTGGCAGCTACTTTTACGCCCATTTCAGGGGAGCTTCCATTAACGCTGACACGACCTTGCTCAATATATTTATCGGCTTCGCGGCGAGAGCAAAACCCTGTTTCACTAATAAATTTATTTAAACGTTTTAATTCAGTCATGACACTTATGGCGTAGTAATTTTTAAGGCGAGTAGTGTAAACCACCCGCACTATTTTTTCTCCCCTAATTTAATATTTATAACTGTTTAAGCATTAATTTTTGCTTGCGTTAATTTGCGCCACAGACACTCAAGCGGCCCTTGATTAAAATAACGACTATATATAATTGTAAATATCAGTTGCAATACAACCAATGCAGTCGCTACTAACCAATAATCAATTCGATTAAAACTAAGTACCCAATGCGTAAATAGCACTTTATATAGCAACAGTTGTATAAGCGTTTGGCTAATATACAAGGTAAATGCTAACCGCCCCGCTTGCTGAATAAGCGTGCCTATTTGTGGGCTGTTATTACAAAACTTAACAATTAAATGAATATAAAACGTAGCCATACCAAGCGCAGCAAACATATTTAGTAACTCTTGTATTGCATACATAAAGCCACTGTTGTATTGCGAGGTATAGAGCCTTAACGCACTAAAAGCGGTGGTTGCAATAATGACGGTTATTAGCTGTTGTGTGTTTAAGCCTTCACTAAATACACCTTGTTTATACAAATAAATACCAATGAGCATAATACCTGCGCACATCCACAGAGTCATTATTGGTACAATAAATACCATTAATGCATTCATACCTAAGTTGCTAATAAAGTAATCAATATAGTGCGGGCTGTACAAAGAGGTAAAATCTTGAGAATCGCGAAAAATAATATCGGTTGGTGAGCTATACATCACAAGCCCTGTAGTAACACCGCACAACAAAATAAACGCGACACCATGCTTTAAAAGTAATTCATTGTCACTTTCTAGGTATTTAATAACAAGCCAGCCTGACAAACCATAAACAAATAAAATATCACCAGCCCAGAGTAAAAAACCATGCGCTAAACCAAATAGTATTAACCAGTAAAGCCTGCTTTTTAACCGCACCGTTGATTTATGTTGCTGCCATTGAATGTAAAGTCCAACCCCAAATAGCAAGCTGAAAAGCGTTCTAAATCGACCGTCCACAAATAAAGTGCTAATGATGTGGATAATTGCATCGCTTATTGGTGGGTTATTCAAGCCAATGTAGCCTAGCTCAAAAAGCCCGAACGCATAGCCATTCATGTAAGCTAAACCAAGTACGGCAATACCCCGTATAAAATCCATATTATAGTTGCGCATTAAAGCTAGTGTCCGTTAAATATTATTTTTATAATTATCAGCCCAGTCGACAGACTGTTGATAAATTTTAGGTAATATCGCACTGTCAATATTTAGCAGAATAACAGCTTGCTCAAGTGCCCACCAGCTACCCGTTTCATATGCTTTAACAACATTTAAGATATAGTACAGTGTATTTTTTTCATCGAGTAATGCGGCTTTTATTTCTTCAGGGAATGGTAATTTTTCGACGAGTAGCCCCATAGGTTGATCTAAAATTGCATCGAGCAATGAAAACAAACCGGTTAAAAAAGCTTCACCTACTTGGTGCTTTGCTACTCTTTTAGCAATTAACTCGCTAAAACGCGCACGCACTACGCACACTTGCATCAATTCGGTTGGTTTTTTATCTGCGGTATAAGCGGTCACAATTAAGCTGACAAACTTCTTTAAACGATCGTGCCCTAAATAAACAAGTGCTTGTTTTAAAGATGAAATTTCACCTTGAATCGGAAATACGCCGCTATTAATTAAACGCAGTAATTTATAAGCCAATGCTGCATCGAGTTCAAACAGACCAGAAATAATTTTTATATCTGGGCTTGGTTTCATAATTTCAGCGTAAATGGCGACAATTAAACCGTAGTTATAATTAATATCTTTTTGCTTTATCATGGTCGGTTTTGCAAAAAAGTACCCCTGAAAATAATCAAACCCCATGTCAAATGCTAGTTGGTAATCATCTTGCGTTTCTATTTTTTCAGCTAATATTTTTATTTGCTTATGTTTTTGGAGTTTTTCTACTACAGGGAGTATGTCATCAAGAGGAGTGATTGCGATATCAAATTTTATGAGTTTAACCAGCTTTAGAAAACGGTCCCACTGGGGGGTGTATACAAAATCATCGAGGGCTAACTTATAATTACTATGGAATAAGCCTTTGCATAATTCATAGTTGTCATCGGTAGGCTCTATTGTTTCAAGTAATTCGATAACAACATCTTGGCAAGGTAAAAAAGCACATAAATCAAGTTTTAATGATTCAGGCCCTATATTAATAAGCGCTTTTTTGCCTGATGTAATATGACGAGTACCGAGGTTAAGCTGGTTCTCCATAATAAGTCTGGCTGTAGCCTGCCCATCGGCTATATCTGGAAAATAATTTTTAGGGCTATCACGAAAAAGTAGCTCGTAAGCTACCACTTTTTGACTTCGATTGAAGATTGCTTGCCTCGCAACAAATACAGACACATTACCTACTTCTTAGTTTTTATATCAGACTAAGCAATTAAACATTAAACGGGTACAGTTGTCACGAAACTTTATTGTCTTTAACAATTTATCGATATAACTGCGCTATGTAATTAGCCGCTACTTCAATCCATGAGAAACGCGCTTGTTGTGCACTTTCTTTTATTTTATGCCACTTTTTAGGATCGTGCTTTTTAAGTGATAGAGTTTCATCCAAGCAGTTAAGCAGATTACTTGCTTGCAACGCTAAAGAAGTGCCATTAAAACTAAAACCATTCTCATCATGTTCAACGGTATCTTTTAATCCACCAACACTGTGCACTAAACACGGTTGTCCGGCGCGCATAGCCAGCATCTGGCTAATACCGCAAGGTTCAAACGAACTAGGCATTAAAAACAAATCCCCTAGTTGATACATTAAATCCCCAATACCTTGCCCATAGCCTTTTAAAAATAACAGATTTGAATTACGCGCCATCGCTTTACTAAAAATACTTTCAAGCTCTTTATCTCCTGAGCCTAAAATAATGAGTCGACCATTATACTTATTAATTATTTGACATACGCTATCAATAGCTAAACGGCCATCTACCTGCTGACACAGTAATAATACTTTTTGCTCTGTAAGACGCCCTACGCTTGTTACTAAGGGGCCATTAGCAGCTGTGGCTTTAAATTGCTGTAGTCGTTGGTGTGCAATATAGTAGCTGCTTTGTAGTTGTTCATTGTTACTCATCCAGCCAAATAATGTATTTTCAATTTTTTTATATAAAGTGTCCAAGTCAGCGTTTTTAGTATTCGACTCTGGATATTCACAGCCATTTAGAATACCAATTAATTTGCCTTGTTTAGCACTATTTTGCAGATCGTGCTCAAGCCCCTCACCACCGAAAAAACCTCTGTCATTGTTACTCGGACTAAGCACTTCTTGGCTATAGGTTGGCGACACTAAATGCACCTTGTCGGCTAAATTAATAGCACTTCGCATTGGATTAAAACAATGTGGATAACGCGGATCGCATAAATGCTGACCATTATAGTTCAGTGAGGGAAACCATGTCTCCAAGCTTGATTCATCATGTTTAAATGGTCTGATACCTTGCAGTGCAATATTGTGAACGGTGTAAGCAATGTGTATATTTTTTAGTGAACTATAACGAGGTTCAAACTTAATCAAAACAGCAACACAGGCACTGTGCCAATCATGTAAATGCAATGCATTGGGGCGTGTAAGTAAGCCTTGTGATAACGCTTCACACACGGCTGCATTAAATAATGCAAATTTAGTTGCATCGGTTGCAAACGGTCTACCTGGCGCATCGTTACAATACACACTACCAGATCCGCTAAACAGCGGATGGCTAACAACAATTTGACTCACATTGTTATTCGTTTGCTGTATTTTAAACAGTGTTAACACGTGAGGCTGAGCATTAAATACAACGGTTACTTCACCAATATAAATACGTGTAAGCGGCTCAAAGCCGTAATCTGGAATAACAACTTCAACGGTTACCCCTTGATCTGCAAGTGCCTTTGGCGCATCGCGCACCACATCAGCCACTCCACCTACTTTAGCGCCTGGTAACGCGTCATTTTCTGCTGCAACCATAAGTACATGCATTAATTTACTACTTCCTTTAACCTGTGTGGACTTGCTCATAAATGAGCAAGCTTTGTTGTCGTACTTATCTAACTTGTTATTACGCTAATTTTTTATTTTCATTTGCTTGACGTGCTAGTTTTTTTGCAAGTTCAATGAGCATATCACGTGTTACCAGTACGATACCTTTTTTGGATACTCGAAAGCCGTTATCTTCATCTGTTTTACGATCGAATCCAATCTCAAGCCCTGCAGGTATTTCACAGCTTCTATCTATTATTGCCCGCTTAATTCTGCAGCTTCGATTTATAATAGCGCCGGGTAAAATCACTGACTCCTCGATTTCACAAAATGAACGTACATGCACGTTAGAAAATAATAATGATTTTCTAACTACAGAGCCGGAGATAATACACCCACCCGATACAGTAGAATCAAGCGCCATACCACGACGGTCATCGTCATCAAATATGAATTTTGCAGGAGGAACTTGTTCTTGATACGTCCAAATAGGCCATGTTGGATCGTACAAGTCAAGTTGAGGTTCAGGCATCACTAATTCCATATTAGCTTCCCAAAACGAATCTAGCGTACCTACATCGCGCCAGTAAGGTTGAGCACCTTGCAGGGGATCCATAAATGGAAAGGCAAATACGTTATGCTCTTCTATTATCGCAGGTATTATATCGTGGCCAAAATCGCGACCAGACCCTTCATTTTCGGCATCTTTTTTAAGTTGCTCAAATAAAAACTCTGTATTAAATACGTAGTTGCCCATTGATGCTAAACAGGTTCCAGGCTTTCCGGGCACAGAACTTGGTATTGCTGGCTTTTCATCAAAACGACAAACACGGTTATCTTCATTTACCGTCATGACACCAAACGTATCAGCAGCTTCTTCTACTGGCACTTCAATACAACAAACGGTCATGTCAGCGCCATTTTCTACGTGCTTAGCTAAAAGGGCACCGTAATCCATACGATATACATGATCCCCAGATAAAATCATTACATACTTAGGTAATTCGTGACGAATAATATCTATGTTTTGAAAAACTGCGTCAGCTGTCCCACAATACCAGTCGTCGCCCTTACGCTGTGATGCTGGTAGAATCTCAACCGATTCACCCAATTCTTTTTTAAAGTGCCCCCAAGCACGATTCACATGCCGAATAAGCGAATGAGATTTATATTGCGTAGCAATACCGACGCGCCGAACCCCTGAGTTGATGCAGTTAGATAATGGAAAGTCGATTATCCGATGCTTACCACCAAAATAAACGGCAGGCTTTGCACGCCAATCGGTCAACTCGTGTAACCGTGAACCGCGACCTCCTGCTAGTATTAGTGCGTAAGTTTCTCTGGTAAGGCTACTTATATAACGATTTGCATAACTGGGCATAATACTCTCTCCATTTAGTCTTTGCTGTTAGTGATATGACTTTTAGTTGTCGTTAAGTCAGTTGCACTAATATTAAGGGGTTCTAGATGCCAAATGTCGTCACTGTATTGGCTTATCGTTCTATCACTTGAAAACATGCCACTGGCTGCTGTATTCAAAATACTCATTCGTGTCCAGGAGGTTTGATCTGCGTAAGCTTTATCTACTTCTTTTTGAGCACTAATGTAACTTTCAAAATCGTGTGCAACCAGCCAAGGATCGTTCGAACTCTTAATTGCGTTAATTAAATCGTCAAATAAACACGGCTCAAACAAATTAAAATGCCCGCTTTCTAAAAGCTGCATTACATTTGCTAAATCAGTATTTTCTGCAATTATATGCGCTGGATTGTAACGCGATTTTATCTCATCAATTTGATGGGCTTGTGCCCCAAACAAGAAGAAATTGTCGGCGCCTACCGCATCTCTAATTTCTATATTTGCGCCATCTAGCGTCCCTATTGTTAATGCACCATTCATCATAAACTTCATATTGCCGGTGCCCGATGCTTCTTTACCTGCGGTAGACACTTGCTCTGATAAATCGGTTGCGGGGCAAATAACTTCCATCGCCGTTACGTTATAATTTGGCAAAAAAGCAACCCGTAAATACGGTGCGGCAAGGGGATCTTTATTAATCACCTCGGCAACATTATTAATCAACTTGATAATTTTTTTAGCCATGTAATAACCAGGCGCCGCTTTACCACCAAGTAATACACAGCGTGGTACAAGTCCTTGCGTATCACCTCGGCGAATGCGGTCATACAAATGAATCACATGCAGTATGTTAAGTAGCTGACGTTTGTATTCGTGGATACGCTTTACTTGCACGTCAAACATCATCGACACATCAAACTCAACATCGCAGCGTGTTTTGACTAAATCAACGAGACGTTGTTTATTTTCGCGTTTAGCTGATTGCCAGTGTCCATGAAATACTTGGTCATCAAAAAAGCGGCGTAGCTGGCTAATTTGAGCAAAGTCGCCGACCCAATCGTTACCAATTTTTTCACTAATTAGGCTGCTCAAAATCGGGTTACAGTGTGCAAGCCAGCGACGTGGCGTTACGCCATTTGTTTTATTGTTAAATTTATCTGGCCATAGCGCATAAAACTCTTTAAACAAACCGGCTTTTAATAGCTCAGTATGCAATGCCGCGACCCCATTTACAGAATAGCTGCCAACTATTGCTAAATAAGCCATGCGTATTTGCGGTTCATCACCTTCTTCAATCAGCGACAGCGCACGTTGTTTGCTCACATCACCTGGCCAGTGCTGTGCCACCAGCGCTAAAAAGCGTGCGTTTATTTCGTAAACGATTTCTAAGATACGTGGCAGTAGCCTCGCAAATAATGATACTGACCATTTTTCCAGTGCTTCAGGTAGCAATGTATGATTTGTATAGGCCATTGTTTTAGTTGTAATGCGCCAAGCATCATCCCAATCAAGCTCGTAATCATCAATCAAAATACGCATAAGCTCTGCAACGGCAATGCTTGGATGTGTATCGTTTAATTGAAAAACATGAAAGTCAGAAAAATCACTAAAACTCTCACCCTGTTGTGAAACCCACTGATCAACAATATCCTGAATACTCGCTGATGATAAAAAGTATTGCTGACGTAATCTAAGCTCTTTCCCATTTTCACTGCTGTCATTTGGATAAAGCACCATGGTGATTTGTTCAGCAAGGTTCTTTTGTGCAACCGCTTCTGAGTAACTACCGGCGTTAAACTCAGTTAAATTAAATTCGTCCGTCGCTTCTGATTTCCATAAGCGCAGAGTATTAACAATATTATTTTTATAACCAGGAATTGGTACATCATAAGGCACCGCTAGTACATCGTGCGAACTTATCCACTGACGATGCGCGCGTCCGAATTTATCCGTATAACTTTGCACATAGCCACCAAATTTAACGCGCTTAGCATGCTCTGGTGCACTTAGTTCCCACGGATGCCCTTCGCGCAACCAATTATCGGGTTGTTCAATTTGGTTCCCATCGTCAATAGATTGATTAAACATGCCATATTCGTATCGCAGACCATAGCCGATTACAGGTAAAGCGAGACTTGCACAACTATCTAAAAAGCAAGCAGCTAAACGACCTAAACCGCCATTACCAAGCCCTGCATCATGCTCAGCATCTTCAAGCGTCTCAATGGTTGTACAATACTCTTGTAATGCACCTGCCACCTGTCCGTCTAAGTCAAGGTTTAGTATTGCATTACCCAGTGCGCGGCCCATTAAAAACTCAAGAGACAGATAAGCAGTTTTACGGCATTTTTTTTGCCTAATTTGCTGATTGGTTTCTCTACAGCGTGCAACGAGCCTATCGCGAATAGTCAATGCTAACGCATGGTATAAATATAGCTGTGATTCGCCAATTTTATCGCGCCCAAGGGTATAATAAAAATGCCGTGTTAAGTCATCCTTTAGTGTACTTTCATCAATCACGGGGCCGTCTTGCCAACCCTTTACTACACATACTTGTTCATCTTGTTTAGCCATGACCTATTTCCTCTAAATTTGCACTGAATACCCAGCTGCTTTGTGCCGAAATTTCAACCATCGCACCGCTATCACTACTAATAGATGCATTATTGACACTTGATAAAACCATTTGCCAAGGCGCTTTTATTGGAGAAGGCGGCAATTGACACGAGACTACTTTTTTACTGGCATTAAATATAATCAAGAGCGCATGTTTATTTTGCTTGTCGAGCAAACTGTACATCAAAAATTGCCGTGTACTTTCATGCCAATGCGCATCAGACATGGTTGCCCCATCCTCGGTAAACCATCTAACGGTAAAACGCTCGTCTATGTCATTTAAAAATACACTGTGTTTAAATGCACTGTGGGCACGGCGAATCTTTAGTGCATCATCTACAAATCGGGTTAAGGTATGATTTAATTGCGAGTCTTTCCATGCAAGCCAACTCGTACGATTATTTTGGCAATAGGCATTATTGTTGCCACCTTGAGAGTGGGCCATTTCGCTGCCTGATGCGAGCATCGGCACGCCTTTAGATAGAATTAGTGTGAGCAAAAAATTCTTCTGTTGCTGTAAGCGAAGTGCTGTAACAAGTGGATCGTCAGTAAAGCCCTCCACACCACAATTAAAAGAATAGTTCGCACTGTGACCATCTCGGTTTTGCTCACCATTTGCTTCATTATGTTTTTCTTCGTAGCTCACTAAATCAGCAAGTGTGAAACCATCATGGCTGGTTATAAAGTTAATACTATTAAGAGGACCCCGTTCGCTGTGCTCAAAAATATCAAACGAGCCATGTAAACGTTTAGCAACGGTAGCAATAATACCTTCTTCGCTTCTCCAAAAGCGTTTTATTACATCGCGGTATTGATCGTTCCACTCTCGCCATGGTGAAGGAAAAGCGCCTAACTGATAGCCACCAGGGCCTATATCCCAAGGCTCACTAATAAGCTTTACTTTGTTTAAAATAGGATCTTGGGCAATTGCTTGTAAAAAAGTATGCGACGCACTAAACCCTGACTGAGAGCGTCCTAAAATCGTCGCCAAATCAAACCTAAAGCCATCAACGCCCATCGTCTCGACCCAGTAACGAAGGCTATCGAGGACAAGTTGTAATACGCGGGGATGATCAATGTTAATCGTATTACCACAACCCGTATCGTTTATATATACATCAGGTTGACCGTTTACAGTACGGTAATAAGTTAAGTTATCAAAGCCTCTGAGGGAGAGTATAGGGCCGTCATTACCAGCCTCAGCGGTGTGGTTGTATACGACATCAATAATAACTTCGATGTCAGCGGCATGAAGCTGCTGCACCATTTGCTTAAACTCATTGATATCATCGTTAACCAAATAGTCTTTGTGAGGCGTAAAAAAGTTAACAGTGTTGTATCCCCAATAGTTTTGCAGTCCTTTTCCTGTTAAAAACTGCTCGCTAATAAATGAATGAACTGGCAAAAGTTCAACGGCTGTAATACCAAAACTTTGTAAATGTTCAATAAAACTTGGATGACTTAACCCTAAAAACTTCCCTCTCAGAGACTTAGGTATTTTAGGGTGACGATACGTTGCCCCTTTTACATGGCACTCGTAAATAACGGTGTTTGACCATCTATGGTTTGGCTTTTTATGGGCATAAAGCGAAGGCGCTATTACTTTTGATTTAAATATATCAATAGCATTATCAACGGTGCTTTTAGTGCCAATGGGCATTTGTCCGTAATGACGCTCACTCCAAGTAAATTCGCCAAACAAGTCTTTTGCGTAGGGGTCTATTAGTAGTTTTTTTTCATTAAATAATTGCCCTTGCTTAGGGTTGTATTCCCCCTCGACTCTAAAGCCATACAAAGCGCCTTCATTTAAAGGCGATATATAAATACTCCAAATACCACCTTCATTAATATTCATCGCTATTTTTAGGATTTCTGAATGGCCACTTTTATCAAACAAACATAGATAAGCTTGCGCTGCTTTTGGCGCATAGAGTGCAAAGTTAACACCGCCATCAGCAATAATTGAGCCTAACGGTTCAACGTGGCCATGAGTGATTTTAAATTGATTACTCATCGTCAACCTTTTGCAAATAAATAGTCGTTAAACCGCCAATAGCAATAGAAATACTTTGCTCAAATCCATGACTTGCAACAGCAGATGCTTTAATAAGCTGCCCGTCATTTTGGGTTACTTCGATCCCCGAGCCAAAAAATTGCGTTTCATCCGTATTTAAAATGACTTGATAGTAACCTTTACAGGGGACGCCAATATCGTAATGTTGATATGACATTGGTGTAAAATTGGCTATCACTACTACAAAATCACGTGCGCGTTTAGCATAGCGCACAAAACTTAAAATGCTTTGCTCGTTATTATTGTTGTCTATCCAAGTGAAACCAGTTGCACTTGTATCAAGCTCGTATAAAGCAGGTTGGTTTTTATAAATGTAATTAAGCGTTTTAATCGTTTGCTTTATGCCCATGTGACTTTGATGCTCTAATAAGTGCCAATCAATTGAATGATCGTGCCCCCACTCACTTCGCTGCGCTATTTCACACCCCATAAACAATAGTTTTTTACCTGGATGCGCCCACATAAACGCATAGTACGCACGTAGATTTGCAAATTTTTGCCAATCATCGCCTGGCATTTTTTCAATCAACGAGCCTTTACCATGCACGACTTCGTCATGACTTAATGGCAAAATGAAATTTTCACTAAAGGCGTACACCATCGAAAATGTCATTTCGTGGTGATGATGCTGTTTGTAAAGTGGATCGCGTTGCATGTATTGCAAACTATCGTTCATCCAGCCCATATTCCATTTATAGCCAAATCCGAGACCATTGTGCTGAACATCTTGTGTAACCCCAGGCCATGCAGTTGATTCTTCAGCCACCATCATAATGCCAGAATTATTTTTATAGCTGCGAAGATTGACTTGCTTTAAGCACTCAATTGCACCTAAGTTTTCGCGTCCACCAAAACAGTTAGGGATCCACTCCCCCTCTTTACGGCTGTAATCTAAGTACAGCATGGAAGCCACTGCATCTACGCGCAAACCATCAAGCCCAAATTGATGCAACCAATACATGGCATTGGAAATCAAAAAGCTTTTAACTTCAGGGCGATCATAGTTATAAATATAGGTGTTCCAATCGGGGTGAAAACCTTGGCGCATGTCGGCATGCTCATACAAGTGGGTGCCATCAAATTGATGCAAGCCATGCGGATCACTTGGAAAGTGCCCCGGTACCCAGTCTATTAAAATGCCTAAATTAGCTTTGTGGCATTGCTCTACAAAATATTTAAAACTGTTGTAATCGCCAAAGCGGCTGGTTGGTGCAAATAAACCCACCGGCTGATAACCCCACGAGCCATCAAAAGGGTATTCACTGATAGGCATTAGTTGCAAGTGAGTAAAGTTCATTTCCAGCGCATAGTTAACGAGTGTGTCAGCGAGCTCTGCGTAACTTAAATAACGATTGTTGTCACCGCGTTGCCATGACCCCAAATGTACTTCATAAATACTGATAGGCGCATCAATATGGTTACGCTTTTGTCTATTATTTATCGCTTGCTCATCAAGCGTTATAGGATCTGGCTTATATTGTAAGACGCTGGCAGTCCCTGGCGCTTGTTGCATTTTAAATGCAAACGGATCTGCTTTTTCTAGTACGTCTCCACTTTGCGTGGTAATTGCAAATTTATAACACATATCGGCTTCAAGCCCGGGTATAAACAATTCCCAAACACCACTGGCAGGGTGAAAACGCATAAAGTGACGATTAGCTTGCCAAAAATTAAACTCACCAATAATAGATACACTAGCTGCATTGGGTGCCCAAACACAAAAGCACACACCTTCTATGTTTTGTTGGGTGCAAAAATGCGCACCAAAGTGCGAGTATGCATGCTCTAAACTACCTTCATTAAATAAATACATTGCCTGTGCATCAAGCTCACTCTTAAAACTGTACTCATCGTAATACGTAATGACTGCATTTTCATATTCAGCTTCACATTTGTAAGGAGCCGTCGGCAAATCGTTGAGCTTTGCAATAAACAAGTCACTTTGCTTATATCGCTGCGCTTTTATTTTTTTACCCAAAGAATCAACCGTCACATTCAAAGCAGTCGGCAAATACAACCGTAACTCTATGTTTAAGTTATTTAATTTATGTACCCCAAGAAAACTAAATGGGTCTTTAAATCGCCCAATATTTAGGGCTTGCACTTGTGCATCGTAATTATTAAAAGATGATCCAATCTTATCTACTACAGAGCTGTTCATTAACCTTTCCTTATTGAATCAATAGCAGCTAAAAAAGATGCATTCTTATTAAAAATTTCTTCACACGTGTGGTTTAAAGCACGACGCCAATTTGGGTACTCAGTATCAGTACCTGGAATATTTACAGGGTATTGCTGCTCATCTAAATCGTCTATTTGCAAGGCAAATAATCGAGACTGAGATTTGGCTAAACATAATACAAGTGATTGATATACATCAGTTGCATTACTTTGTAAGTCAAGCTCTTGTGTTTGATTGGCGTTAATAAAGCGCAGTAGCTTTTGTCGCTCTTCAACTCGCTGTTTAGCAAGGCTGGTGCATAGCTGTTCATCAATTAAATTATATTGCTGCTTTATGTCTAAATCGTCGTGTTGCCACCAGCCCTTAAAGGGAGGTACATCATGATTGGCAATCATTAATAAGCAATGGGGCGATAAATCATTTATTGAAATAAACTCGCCATCGTACTGCTTTTCAAAATAGAACAAACTGTTAGAAAAAATACCGCTAGATGCCAAAGCGTGCCTTACCTCAGGAGGGACGACACCTAAGTCCTCACCAATAACAAGACTCTGATTAATATGCGATTCAATTTTTAAAATTGCGAGTAAGTGTTCGAATGGATAATAAACATAGCAGCCATCTTGTTTGCCGTTGGTTTCAAAGCACCACCATAAGCGCCTAATAGCCATTACGTGATCAATTCGCAGCCCACCAACATCTTGCATATTGGCGCGAATGAGTGAGCGATAAAACTGGTAGTGGTTATTGCCAAGTTTTTGAGGGGTAAGTGCAGGTAATCCCCAATTTTGGCCCGCTTCAGCCCATGGATCTGGCGGAGCCCCAACATGTGCACCTTGACTAAATAAACTTTGTTGGGCGTTAAATTCAACACCATCACCAGCACATCCCACTGCTAAATCGTTTATTAAGCCAATCGTCATTCCCTGCGCCACACAACTATTCTGGCAAAGTGCCAATTGCAAATGTGCTTGCCACTGCAGGTAATAATCAAACATTAAGTTATCTGATTCTAGCGTTTTTAATGTAGTTGAATACGCATTACAAAAATCAGTAAATGCTTGGCGACGCTCGTGGCAAGCCGTTTTCTCAAAGTGATTATAAAGCGTTTTAAATAACCTATATTTGATGCAGCTTACATTTTCGTAATTTATAAATTTTTCATTACTTTGCATCAGCGCAGTTAGGTCATCGCTTTGCATTAATGTATTGAGTTCTAGATTATTTTTAGCGTCATCGCATAGATCAATGGCGATATAAAGAGGGTTTAGCAAAGCACGGCTGTTTGGGCTATAAGGACTCGCCCGCTGTGGCATATCAGCGAATAATAGATGAAGAGGGTTAAGTAAAATATAATCCATGCTTTGCGCACCACATAAGTGTGTTAAGGCTAATAAATCGCCGAAATCTCCAATCCCTAATTGCGCTTTATTTTTTAAAGTATAGAGCTGAATGGACAGCCCGGTGCATTTTTTATTGGCTACTTGATAAACTTGCTCAGGCACAGACCAAATTTGCGTCTGTGTTAGTTGCTCTCCAACTTGCACCGTTGCATCATGATATCCCACAGGAATATTTGGTAATGAGAGAGCAAGTTCAATATAGCGAACGCCGTCTAGGTAGTATTCACCTACAATAGGTAAACCATGTAGCGTTTGAAATGTTAAATTAACACCCAGTGATTCTATTTTGACGTATGTAACAGCGTGACTTTGACGCTCATCAATGCGTATTTTTAACGTATTCTCGGGTGACTCAACTAAGCTAACACTGGGTACTAATTGTAACCACACAGCCACATCTAACTCATAGTTTAGGTGCGCAATTTGATTGTTATCGTCGGGATTTACACCACTACATTGCAAAGCTCGCTTACGTGTCTCTTCGCTAAAAAAAACCTGTTCGCCGTTATATTTAGTGAACTCATAGCCAATGCCATGCAGGTAAAACAACTGCGAAAGAGCGTCCATATCTCTACCTTAATTTATACGTTGCGTATTAACTATGCTATTTACTGTACCAAATGTATTGCCAATGTAGCCATCAGCTTGATGATCGTTATCCCAAATGTTGCCATTTATCAAATAACGAAAGTGGAATTGTTGATCAATTGGAAGGCGTTGCTTACATTTAAACACGCCCTGTTTTTTATTAAGCTTCATAGGCACTGGTTGCCAATCATTAAATTCACCGAGTAAACAGACTTGCTCTGCTTCAGGGTGAGTAAATTCAAAAGTAACTTCAGCTTCATTTTTTGTTTTAAAAAAACGTTTATTCAACATAGCAGGCTCCAACTAAACCAAAAAAGGGACTTAATTTTTGCCACAAGCCATACAACTAAACTAAAAGGCGATGTGGATTCCATTCAAAATCATTTAACGCGAATAATACCAATTTTATTAAAAACATGATCTTTCTATCGCATTAAATAACTCACTAACTGCGTTGAAATTATTCATATAGAATAACTATATGTCACAATTTTCGCCTTGTTATTGTGCTATTTTCTTCGCGCTATAATAGATCACCTATTTAATGCAATTGGTATAAGTTAAACAAAACTTTATTTAAGCATTATTACAGTGCAAATATTTCTGCTATTGCACGCATTTAGTGCAGTTGAAACGTCAACCGTACCACTTTGACAAAGTTCTATTTATTGTAGCAATTTCTAAACCAACAGCGAGCCGAGTCAGTTATTATTTAATAACATGTCTTTTTACTTTAACCAACATACAAAGGGAGTGCTTTACAATATAAAACACTTTCGTTATGTCCCCCCATAAGCGATAATACATATATATTAACACTCTGAAATATCTAAAATTTCATGTTGAAAAAAAACATTTTACTTACTATGGCCATCGCAATTTTAATAATAGCGACTTTTGTTGGCTCTTCAATCTATACCCTTTACAGTAAAAAAGAAATCTCAATTGATCCTAAATTAAAAGAAATATCAGGTATCGAATTTGATAAGCATAAACGGCTATGGGCTATTAACGATGGAGGCAATGATCCTAAGCTTTATCGGCTTAATAAGGACGGCTCTATCGCTAAAGAAATATTGGTTGAAAACGCTAAAAACATTGATTGGGAAGACATGACTCAAAATAAGTTTGGGCACTTTTTCTTAGGCGATTTTGGTAATAATAAGAACGATCGAAGATGGCTTACTATTTATAAAATAGAAAACCCAATAGATATAAAAACCGACACTACTCAGGCTGAAATAATTAAATTTACTTATCCAGAAATGGATGGCAGTCCCATAAAGCCAAATAATCGTAATTTTGATTTAGAAGCATTTGTCGCACTAGGTCGTCATTTGTATCTATTTACTAAAAACCGTACAGAGCCATTCGACGGCATAACTAAGGTTTATAAGGTAGGCGACCACGCTGCGAACTTTAAAGCACAGTTAATTGGTTCATTTAAAACCTGTACCACAATGGAAAAATTATGTTGGATAACCTCTGCGGCATTAAGCCCCGATCGTAAAAAATTAGTATTACTTGATTCAACCAGCATTTGGTTATTTGAAAACTTTGAAGGTGATAAATTTTTCTCTGGTGATGTATCAAAAATAGACTTGGGGATTGTTACTCAAAAAGAAGCCGTTACTTTTTTTGATGACAATACGATAGTATTTACAGATGAGGAGTTTAACGGAATTGGCGGAAACGCTTATTTTATTAAGCTTGATGAGGTAAAAAAAGTAATCGTAAGCAGACCTCTCGATAAATGAATTCATACCAATTTGCTTAATAGAGAGTCACGTTAACTACTGACACAGTTTATAAACTGTTCAGCTAATAAAGAAACTATTGCTTTGTCGGTGTAAAATTGCTCTTTCTCTGCAACAGGGTATCTGGAGCACATGTCTTTAGTTCTATCAAAATTAAGCTTACACGCACTAACAGAGCCACCCAAAGCTTGCTGATAACCACCATCTTCACACAACGTGATAGCAAAGTGTTTAGCACCAACAATAATTTCACGCATACTTACCGGTGACGTCTCTAATTTAAAGAATATATCACTATACTTTTCAACATCGGTACTGTTAATAGAAGTACCACTGTTCGCTTTTGCCGTTAGGTAATACCCGATAGCTAAAGCCGATAATAAAACTAAAATAAATGATTTCACAATTGTCCTTAAATATGACAGCAAACAGCTGACTCCGTTATCGGTAATTCTAGGGCGTGTTGACCTTTGTGGATTGAAATTTGTTCAATCTAGGGACGATTTAATCGCGGCGCGAGGTTTGTAACCTAGTGGGCTCGGTAACTGCTCCTGCGTTACTCTAATGGCTTACATCCCTGTAAGAATAAGTAAAAACAGAGCAACAAAGAGTTAATCGTCCCTAGAAAGAACCCAAAGGGCAGCGCATGTTAGGCATTTATGCTGCGTTATCACCTATTTATGGGGAATAACCACACCACATAGGCTCTACCTTGCCTAAAAACCAAACAGTCAGCTGCAAAGTCAATCACAAAAGGCCAACACGCCCTCGTACAGACCCCATAGAAAATCTATCACGTAAATAAATAACCTGAACTGCGGACAACTATGATACAAATGTATTAGCGTTTAAACTTAGTCTCTAAAATAACAGATGATGTTGTGCGCTCCACCCCATCAAGGTTACCAATATCATCAAGTAAATGACTCAGTTGCTCTAAATTTTGCGCTTGGACAACGGCAATTAAATCAAACTCACCACTTATGGCATAAAGCTGCGATATCGCATCAATTTGCTTTAGTTCTAAATTAGTTTTAGTCGTGAGCTTTTGCTTTACCTTTATTGACACGTGCGCCGACACCATCTTACTTAGGTAGTCATCTCCATAATCGACGCTGTAACCTTTAATGACTCCATTTTCTTCTAACTTCAACATCCTACTTTGCACTGTAGAGCGTGATAAATTTAGCAGCCTAGCAAGATCCGAAATACTCGCTCTGGCATTTGTTTTTAGTATCGATAATAGCTTTTCGTCTTGTGGAGTTATCATAATGGTTATTAATTTCGTTATTTTGACTTTTATTTTAATCATTTTTCACAAAATAGCACTGCAAATTTAACTAACAACCTTCGATAATGACATCTTATTAAAACTAATACCGTGTTTGCTGAAGAATAATGGCTATATTCTTCTTTGATTTAGCAACTACTATCTTATCTAAGCCCTCAATTTAGGTGTACAAAATGCAAGTAACTAGAGATTTATTCAACGATGTAATGGTACCAAACTATAATCCTTCAGCGGTTATCCCTGTTCGTGGTGAAGGTTCTCGCGTGTGGGATCAAAACAACAATGAATTTATTGATTTTGCCGGTGGTATTGCCGTTAACTGTTTAGGTCATTGCCACCCAGCACTAGTTAAAGCATTAAAAGAGCAAGGTGAAAAAATTTGGCACTTATCAAACGTAATGACTAACGAGCCTGCGCTTCGTTTAGCTAAAAAAATGGTCGATGCGACTTTTGCTGAAAAAGTGTATTTTGCAAATTCAGGCGCTGAAGCAAACGAAGCAGCGCTTAAACTAGCGCGTCGTTTTGCATTAGATGTACACGGCACTGAAAAAACACAAATTATCGCCTTTAATAAAGGCTTCCACGGCCGTACGTTCTTTACAGTAACCGTGGGCGGGCAAGCCGCTTATTCAGATGGTTTTGGCCCAAAACCTGCTGACATAGTGCATTGTGATTTTAACGACATTGCTGCATTCGAAGCGCTGATCAGCGATAAAACATGTGCCGTTATGATGGAACCATTACAAGGTGAAGGCGGTATAATCTCACCAACAGATGACTTTGCTAAAAAAGTACGAGAGCTGTGTACTAAACATAACGCATTACTCATTTTTGATGAAGTACAAACAGGTGTTGGCCGCACGGGCGATTTATACGCGTACGAAGGTTTAAAGGTTGTACCTGACATTTTAACAACGGCAAAAGCACTTGGCGGTGGTTTTCCTATTGGTGCAATGATCACCACAACTGAGATTGCAGCTCACTTAAAAATTGGTACACACGGCTCAACGTATGGTGGTAACCCACTTGCATGTGCGGTTGCAGAAGCCGCATTTGATACTGTAAATACGCCTGGCGTACTAAATGGTGTTAAAGAGCGCGAGCAGTTATTCCGTGACGGTTTAAACGCTATTAACGAAAAGTACAACGTATTTAGTGAAGTACGCGGTAAAGGCTTATTAATTGGCGCGGTATTGAATGAGCAGTTTGCCGGACGCGCTCGCGACTTTTTAGTAGCAAGTGCTAACAATGGCTTAATGAACTTAGTGGCGGGTATGGATGTGATCCGCTTTACACCATCTTTAGTTATTCCGTTTGAAGATATTAAAGAAGGCTTAGCGCGCTTTGAAAAAGCCGTTAGCGATGTAGTAAACGGTTAATATAGTTTAAATTAGCACGCCTACTGGCGTGCTATTGGAGCAAGCAATAAATGCAAGTATTACGTCCTATTACTGCCAATGATTTTGACGCGCTTAAACAAATTGCGATTGAATCAGGCCATGGATTTACCTCTTTACCTGTGGACGACGCACAACTTAAAGAAAAAATTGAACGTGCTGAAACAAGCTTTGCTAAGAATGTTAATCAACCACTCGATGAAAGCTATTTATTTGTTTTAGAAGACAGTGAAACAGGTAAAGTAGTTGGTACAACTGCTATTGAAGCCGCAGTAGGCTTATCGGTGCCTTTATATCATTATCATTTAGGTAAAACGGTACACCACTCACCTACTTTAAATGTATATAACACTGTCGACATTTTAAGCATGTGTAACGACTACACAGGTTGCTCTGAAATATGCACATTGTTTTTGCGCGAAAACAGCCGCAAAGGTTTAACGGGTCGCTTTTTATCACGTTCACGCTTTTTATTTATGGCTCAACATAGCGAGCGTTTTGCCGACACTGTTATCGCTGAAATGCGTGGTGTTAGCGACGAAGACGGTCACTCGCCTTTTTGGCAATGGCTGCAAGAGCACTTTTTTAGTATCGAATTTCCAGAAGCGGATCACTTAGTGGGCTTAGGCGATAAGGTATTTATTAGCGAGTTAATGCCTAAATACCCTATTTATGTAAATTTGCTTAGCAAAAAAGCCCAAGCAGTTATCGGCCATGTGCATGAAAAAACAAAACCTGCGCTAAAATTATTAGAAAAAGAAGGGTTTGAGCACAGAGGCTACGTTGACTTATTTGACGCAGGCCCAACGGTTGAAGCAAAGCTTGGTAATATTCGCAGTATTCGCGACTCTCAAGTTTGCCCTATTACTATTGGTGAGCTTGATCACATTTCGCAAAATAGCTCTGATACGCTGGCTGTATGTAATCAAGGCGTGAGTGGCTTTAGAGCAACATTTACCAAAGATGCACATTACAATCATGCAAAACATACCCTCGTTATTAGCCAAGAGGTGGCTAATGCGCTTAATTTGAGCCAAGGAGATGCAGCGCGATTCTTTCGCTTGTAAATTACTTATGAATACACATCTAATTAATAACCAATGGCATGTGGGCCTTGGTCCAGCATTTGAGTCAATTAATCCAAGTAATGGCGATGGGGTATGGCACGGCAATGGTGCAAACGCTGAACAAGTCGATTCAGCGGTAAAAGCAGCCAGAGCTGCGCAAATACAATGGGCAGACAAGCCGCTTGAAGAGCGTATAGTCATTCTTGAAAGCTTCGCAGCGCAATTAAAAGAACACAGCGAAGAATTTGCGACCATAATTGCGCGCGAGACAGGTAAGCCATTATGGGAAACGCGCACCGAAGTGGGCGCAATGACAGGAAAAGTAGCGATTTCAGTTAAAGCGTACCATGAGCGTACTGGCACAACCGAAAACCCTATGCCCGGTGCTAAAGCGTTTATTAGACACAAACCGCATGGCGTTGTAGCTATTTTTGGTCCGTATAACTTTCCTGGACATTTACCAAACGGGCATATTGTTCCTGCAATTTTAGCAGGCAACACCGTGATATTTAAGCCATCAGAACTTACACCGCACGTTGCAGAATTTACCCTCTCTCTTTGGCTAAAAGCAGGTTTACCCGCAGGCGTTATTAACCTTGTACAAGGTGAAATTGAAACAGGTAAAGCACTTGCCTCTCATAAAGATATCGATGGCTTGTTTTTTACAGGTAGCTCAAACACCGGACACCTATTGCATAAACAATTTGCAGGAAACCCAGGCAAAATATTAGCGCTCGAAATGGGTGGCAATAATCCTCTTATTGTAAAAAACGTGAGTGATGTGAGCGCTGCTGTGCACGACATTATTCAATCAGGCTTTATCACTTCAGGTCAACGCTGTACGTGTGCACGCCGCTTATTTATTGAGAAATCACTTAATGGCGATGCTATTTTAGAAAAGCTAATAAGTGCGACTAAAAACATAGTTGTAGATGACAGCTTTGCTACAGAGCAGCCTTTTATGGGTGCAATGATAAGCGAAAAAGCAGCCCTTGGTATGGTCACCGCACAAAATGAATTAGTCTCAAAAGGTGCGCAAATACTTGTTGAACTAAAACAATTAAAACCAGGTACAGGCTTTGTAAGCCCAGGTATTATTGATGTAACAAGCATTACTGACATGCCCGATGAAGAGCACTTTGGGCCGCTTGTAAAAGTATATCGTTATACTGATTTTGACAACGCAATTATTGAAGCTAACAACACAAGTTTTGGTTTATCTGCTGGTTTACTAGCTGATAACGAAGATGATTACACACACTTTTTAAAGCGTATTCGTGCCGGTATTGTTAACTGGAATCGCCCTATTACCGGCGCCTCTAGTGCTGCACCGTTTGGTGGAATAGGTGCCAGTGGTAACCACAGAGCAAGTGCCTATTACGCTGCTGATTATTGTGCTTACCCTGTTGCATCTGTTGAATCAGACACAGTGAGCTTACCGAAAACCCTCGCGCCGGGCTTAATAATAGAGTAACTAAATAACCAAATTTAAGGATTTAAAATGCATTCTAATGTAAACACATTATTTGATAACCTTTGGAGCAACTATTTAACAGTGACGCCATCGGCCGAGAAAATTCATGACCTTTTAGGTTCAACGCAAAAAGATGACATCATTAACGATCATATTGCGCTACGTACATTCAATATTGAAAAAGTAGGCCTTGAAAAGCTAGCCGCTCATTTTCTAGCTATTGGTTACAAAGAATGTGGTGAGTACCACTTTGAAGCTAAAAAACTTTACGCAAAGCACTATGAACATAGCGATCCGAATCAGCCAAAAGTGTTTATTTCTGAGCTATTAGTCGAAAAATGCTCGCCGGAGCTACAAGCTATCGTAACCGATATGGTAAGCCAAATTGACGAAAGTGCTGTCACTGCTGATAACTTTTTGTATTCAGGCACGCATTGGAAAGTAAGTACTGATACTTATAAACAATTGCTAGCCGAAAGTGAATACGCGGCGTGGATGTCAGCGTGGGGTTATCGTGCTAATCACTTTACCGTGAATATCAATACGCTTGCTAAGTTTAATAATATACATGACGTTAACCAAGCGCTAAAAGATGCCGGCTTTGTACTTAATACATCAGGCGGTGAGGTTAAAGGCTCACCAGAGGTGTTACTTGAGCAATCATCAACACTTGCTGATGATTACGCTGTCACATTTAGTGATGGTGACATGAGCATTCCTAGCTGCTTTTATGAGTTTGCGATTCGTTACCCTAAAGCAGACGGCGAGCTTTATACTGGTTTTGTAGCAGCCTCAGCTGACAAAATTTTTGAAAGTACCAACGCACGTTAATTGAACCTGTTGTGTTTAAGTATAAAAAAAGCCCATATGGGCTTTTTTTATAAAGACAACTCAAGCATTTCTTGGTAGTTTTAAACAAAAAGGAAATTGCATGAATATTTTAAAATGTTGTATTTTCATTAGTTTACTTAGTTTACCTCTCCTAGCTGATGCTCAATATTCACTCACTATATTGTCCCGCGCGTACAATGACGATACGACTGAGCGTACAGCTGAAAAACGCTTTTATGCTCTTTTTCAACAAATACTACGCGATGAATTTAACATCACCACAGAATGGACCAACCATGCTCGCTTAATAAAGCGTTTATCCGGAACGCAGCCTGTATGCAGTTATAATTTGATTAAAACAAAGCAACGAGAAAAGCTTTTCTTGTTCTCTGAAATACCCACAACAATGTTCGTACAGCGTAAACTTTTTGGGTATAAAGAAACCCTACAAGGGCTACCAGAAACAGTGTCTGTTTCCAAACTACTTTCTAATAATAAAACATTTGGGATCCTTTCTTCAACAAGCTACCAACAGCTTGATACCATGTTCGCAGATTATCAGCATCAAGTCGCTTCTATAAATAGTGCCGATAGCTTTGCACAATTAGGACAACTACTCACACATAAGCGTATCGATATAATTGTTGACTATGAATATACTGTTAAATCATTTTTATCCGACGAACAATATGCCCAACTAGATAGCCGTTCAATAAGTGAATACCCTGAGTTTATTAATGGTTACTTTGCTTGCAGTCAAACAGTCGAAGGCGAAAAAGCAATAACCTTAGTTAATCAGTATATGCGTACCCCCGCTATGTATGAATTTCTTAAGGGAGTTCACTATGACGGATTCGATGCAGATACTGCTAAACGCATGATGCACGTGTACGAAACAAAACATAATGTAACCCCTTTAAAACCAATAACTAAAATAAACAATTAGCTTGATTCATCAATAAGTTAATGTTTGGCTGTAACCCAAAATGGCGATTGAAATTATTGCTTACGGAAACAGTTAGGTATTCGTATTAAAGGTCTATTGCTCCACGAAGAGCGTTTTAATTGAGAACTTACAGCCCCTATATGTGACCGTATAGGTGTAATTACACAATTAAAACGCAGTTGCTCATCCCAACTGCGGTTTTTATTTTTATATTAA
This sequence comes from Pseudoalteromonas aliena SW19, assembly GCF_014905615.1. Classification (NCBI taxonomy): domain Bacteria; kingdom Pseudomonadati; phylum Pseudomonadota; class Gammaproteobacteria; order Alteromonadales; family Pseudoalteromonadaceae; genus Pseudoalteromonas; species Pseudoalteromonas aliena. The sequence continues at coordinate 627,438 of NZ_AQGU01000029.1, read as the reverse complement.
AAAGTAAATAGACGTTCCCTGAATGCAAATAGTGATTTAACTAACCAGTGGTCAAGTAAATTACAAAAACAACGGTTTATAGTCATTTTCTAACTTTTCAAACGATAAATCACCAATAAAGCGACCGAAGCTCAGCCAAGTTGCTAAACCGCGTAAATCTTTAAAGTGTGGTGGCACAAACTGTGGGCTTTCTATTACACCTAAATCATGTAGTTGAGATATTAATCTAAAATCATCTATCGATATTTTACCTACCAGTAATAAAGGCAGCCTATCGATTCGACCAAGCTGAATTGCCACTCGAATTAAGTTATATACCAAAACAAAGCCTTTAATGTAGGCAATATCTTTTGTAAAAGGAAGACCTGTTGCTGTACTGCCTCTAAAAACACGCTGCGCGAGTGTATAGCTGTCGTCTTTTGATAAACCTTGCGCTACGTAATCACGGTAAATATCGACAAACTCAGCCCCATCAATTACTTTTGTTACGGCTTGAATACGATTAACTAATTTTGATAAGCGCCTAGGGGTCGATTTTAAAGTAATAATTTCGGTTAAAACAGCGAGTCCTTCTTGAGTAATGGTAGAACTAGGCGTACCTTTACTTAAACACGTTAAATACGACTGCGCTAAGCCATTTTGAGTTGTGCCAACATGTATCCACCCTTCGTGTACTTCTAAAATATCCAGCTCACGTTGGGAGAATTTTACATCTTGATTAAGCTTAATATTATTAGCGCCCGCCGCTGCATCACTAACAATACCATCGCTAAGCATGACCTCTACATTTATCCCCGCCATACTCGCATTAACTTGCTCTGACAAAATGCGTACAGCATCAACTGCATCAATATTTTTAGGATCATCAGGTAATATGTCAGCGACGAGCAAGTTTTTTAATGGTTTATCTAACATATTAGCAAGCTCGGAAAGTGATGGCTCACCTGCGTGAAATAAGTCTTTAGGATGGCCAAACAACTCCACCGATAAATCATGAAATTCTGGCGTGCCACGATACTCAAGCATACTCAATACTGTTTTATACTCAGTACACATTTTTCCCATGTATTGAGCAATCGGATTTAACTGCCCCAATTGGTTAATAATGTTGCGGTGCAAAGTAGAAAACGCTTGGCGCAGCTCACTAGGTACAAAACCGAGGTCGCGCTGTTGGTAATATGCGCGATCGATAAGTGGGTTTTTTTGGCATTTTTGCCTAAAAAACTCCTCCTTAGTTTGTTTATCCCAATTGATTGCATCAAGTATCCTGATCGGTGTTTGCAGGACAATTAGTTGATCGGATAACTCACGAGTTTTAAGTAGTAACGCCTTGTCTATCATGCTCTAAGCTCAACAAAAAATGAGCTTAGAGCATAGGTTAGAATACGCGATTCTCAAAGTGAATTATTGAATATTTTCAAGACTAATGTGCGTTGAAAAATCAGTGATCCGTTCGATTATTTTACCATCTTTATAAATAATCAAAGTGGGCACAATTGATATGCTATTTTCAATAAATAGTTCATTACCAAAATCAATACTGATTGGGTGTCGAACATTAAATTTAGTAATATACTCTGTCGCCGCATGCGCATCTGTCCATAGCTGACTAATACGTGATTCAATTGTAAATCCTTGCTTAAACAATCGATTTACTTGGCTTTGTCCATTAATACAGTTTTTAGACATGCTTGGTCGCGAGTCAGCTAAATACCAATCGCACCATGCTGCGGTAAAATACACCCCTTTGATCCCCTTCTCGGGTATGCGCAGCAACGCAGGCTGATGTCTACCTTGGGCAGCTAAAAGTTGGGTTTGTTTGCTAAGGCCATCGTGTGATAATAATTTAAGGGTTTTATTCAATGCGCTATCTGCATCATGTCCTTGATAAATAACTTTACCAGTTCGATCTAGTAGCACATGATAAGGGGTTCCTAAAAATTGATAATATTGCGCCACGCGCCCCGCATTATCTGTCATCATCGGCATACTCAAACCAAATTTTTTCTTAACGCTTTGAATCGCTTTTTGAGTTTCGTTTAAATCGATATTGATCGCGATGAACTGTATTTTATCTCCATATACTTCAAATGCTCGTTCGAAGTGTGGCATTTGCTCCATACAAGGCGCGCACCACGTTGCCCAAAATTTCAAATAGGTGGGCTTTTTACCTACATAGTCATCCAAACTAATTTGCTCGCCTAATTCACTTTGTAAAACGAGTGATGGTTCAGTTGCTTTTATCGTATGGCAAATGCTGAATAAAATTAGCCCAACTAAACAACTAATCACTTTATTTCTCATATATATCTCCTTAAAGTAAAAGCAGAATATCATTACGATAAACTGTGGTATTGTAAGATTACGACATGTAATAAGGAGATTAATCGTGATACCTAACGCACAACCGATAGCATTAGATGGCTTTCAAAAAGCAAGTGTCAGTCCAGTATTAAGCTCCTTTATTGACAGCTATTGGTGTATAAAAAGTACCGAGTATGCTCCCAAAACAACCCATTTTTTGCACTCTGACTGTGCTTCGGGAATAATATTTAACTTTCAACAACCACTCACAATTAACGACTCTCGTTTAGATAGTGACGGTTATATCTGCACCACATTTTTTCAGTCACAGAAGCTAAATTTAACAAAAAACATTGATGCGCTAGGTGTAAGGTTTAAACCTGCTGCGACAAAATTATTCACCGACTTTCAGGCTAAAGATATTAGAGATTTAATTACTACAGATGTATGCACATTTTCAACTAATTATATGTATGATCAACTAGCTAACCATGACTCCTTTTGCGCACAAGTCCACTTTTTAAATGGCTTTTTTACAGCTCATCTGCACACAAAAACAATAAATATTGCACAGCAACACATTAGCCAATCATTACTTGGTATAGTGAGTAAAATGTGTGGGAATTTAACGCTAGATGATTTGAGTACTAAAACGGGCTTACATACAAAAAAAATTGAGCGTTTATTTGCCGAGTATATAGGTATGAACTTTCGACAATGCTCTCAAATAATAAAAGCAAAGCTGGCGATGCAGGCTATAAAAACACAACCCAATTTACCACTAGCCGAGCTTGCTTTAACATTAAATTACTTTGATCAGGCACACTTTACTAATCAGTTCAAAAAAATAATCGGTGTAACGCCTGCAAATTATCGACAGATAAAGCACAAAACCGCCTAAATTATAAATAATTTCAATGTAATTACTTGTAAAGTAAACCAATTAAAAGTTTTACACGTAGCATAATAAAACTAAGGAATGCACATGAAAAATGAACTCGATAACAAACAAATTTTGGCCGTGTATGAACGTATCATCCAAAAAGGTGAAATGACTGATGAAGGTAAACATTATCAGGGTGTTACAGCTTATTCAGACGTAGATGGCTATACGGTATATTTACAAGGTAGTGGTGTTGAACTGCGCTTTGGTTTTCATAACACCTACCACCTTGACTACGAACATGAAAAGCATAAAGACGACTTTTTAAAAAAATTATATAACATTGCAAACGAGAGCTAATGCATCTACGAAAAATAAGAAACCGCCCTACCAGTAAGCTCAATACTACTTTTATTAACCAAGTAGTAGAAGAGCTTCGAGCCGATCCAAGCAAAATATCAATTATTCAAAACAACCTAGAACAATACCGCTCTCAAACTCATTTAAAGCGTGGGTTCTTGCTGGCTATAGAGCGCTTTGATTGGGTTTTCGAAGCAAGTACAGACATTAACTTTATCTGTCAGCAAATTTTAGCTGATGACTATATTGGCAACAGGCTAAGACGCTACCCATTACTTTTTAAAGGCGTTATCAGTCGTGTTTAATCCCCTATCCCCGTGTTTAATGCGCAATTTAAATACACATATTATGCTTGACTGCTATTTATTAGAACACTAAGTAATTAGCCCTTTTACTTTTGGTTGTATTAAAACAATACTATTAGCACTCTAACTATTAACCTACTAACGATTTTTTAATCTTTTTACCTGCTTATATCAGTAAAGAAATCGTTACTCTGTATATGTGCAATCACAATTAATTTAACCCATTGTTTTTATTTACTTTAAATCGGGTTGAAAATTCTAGCGCTTGACTCATTAGTTATAAAAACATTAATAAATTGTCTACACTTTGGCATCTATATGTTCAGTACAGCCTTGAATTGTTAGAGCTATTACCTTAAGCTTATCTTTATTGAACGTTCAATTAATAAAAATTATGCCTAAAGTAGGAATGGAACCGGTCAGGCGTCAGCAGTTAATTGACGCCACTATAGAGTCAGTTGCTAATAAAGGACTGCAAGGGACAACTATAAACAGCATTAGTAAAAATGCGGGTTTATCGTCAGGCATAATAAGTCATTATTTTGGTGGTAAGCAGGGGCTCATTGAAGCCACTGTAAGGTACTTATTAACAAGCTTAAAGCAAGATTTGATAGGCAAGGTCAGCTGTCAAACAAATGCCATTGAACGTTTAATGTTTATTATTGAAGCCAACTTTGCACTTGTACAGCAGCGTAATGATACAACCCGAACGTGGTTAAGTTTTTGGGCGCAATCGATGCATGACGAAGAGCTACACAGATTACAAAACGTAAACAGTAAACGCTTGCAAAGTAATTTAGCATTTTCTTTTAAGCAATTAATGCCTACTGAGCAAGCAAAACAAGCTGCAGAACTTAGCGCCGCAATGATTGATGGCCTATGGTTAAGAGCAGTACTGAGCAAGTCAGACAATAATCAGTTTAAACACAGTGAAAAGTTAGCAAAAAACTACGTACTTTCACTTATAAAGCAATATGGAGCTTAGCGTGACTACACCTGTCTATCAAAATTTTATTAACGGCCATTTCCTTGCAAACCAGAGCGGCAAAACATTTGATGTAACAAACCCTGCAACAGGCGAAGTTATTTACGCAGTAGAAATTGCCGACGAATTTATTCAAAACGCAGCTATTGAAAGTGCAAAACAAGGTTTTGCCCAGTGGTCAGCAATGTCGCCAATCGAGCGTAGCCGTATTTTATTAAAAGCAGTGGCTATTTTACGCGAGCGCAACGATGAGCTAGCACTAGTCGAAGTACTCGACACAGGTAAACCAATGCAAGAAGCAAATTGTGTTGATATTGAAACTGGCGCTGATGTAATTGAATACTTTGCAGGCTTGGCGCCAGCACAAGTTGGCCAACAGCAAATGGTTGGTAATGACTTTTACTACACACGTAAAGAACCATTAGGTATTTGTGCGGGTATTGGTGCATGGAACTACCCACTACAAATTGCATGTTGGAAGTCGGGCCCTGCTCTTGCAGCGGGTAATGCATTTATATTCAAACCATCAGAAGAAACGCCACTGGGCGCTCTTAAACTTGCAGAAGTATTTGTTGAAGCTGGCGTACCTGCAGGTGTGTTTAATGTTGTTCAAGGCGCGGGCGATGTAGGCCAGTGGCTAACGCAGCATAGCGAGATTGACAAAGTATCCTTCACGGGTGAAGTGGGTACAGGCAAAAAGGTAGTGGCAAGTGCTGCCGGTACGTTAAAAGATGTCACGATGGAACTCGGTGGTAAATCTCCACTATTAGTATTTGATGATGCCAACATTGAGCAAGCGGTTAGCGCCGCTATGCTAGGTAATTTTTATACGCAAGGCGAAATTTGTACTAACTGTACACGTATTTACGTTCATAAAAATATCTATCAGCAGTTTATTGATGAGCTTAAAGCGCGCACTGAGAAAAACATTATTGCTGGCGACCCACAAGATTTAAATACAAACTTTGGCGCACTTATTTCTAAAAAGCACCAAGACCTAGTAATGAGCTACGTTCATAAAGGTATTGAAGAAGGCGCAACACTACTAACCGGTGGTACAACGCTTTCACCTGAATCTGCACCTAATGGATACTTTGTAGCACCAACTGTGTTTATTGATTGTAATGACGAGATGACTATCGTTAAAGAAGAAATATTTGGTCCAGTAATGAGCGTGCTTGTTTTTGACGATGAAGACGATGTGATTGCACGCGCTAACGGTACACACCTAGGCTTAGCGGCTGGCGTATTTACTACCGATATCAAACGTGCGCACCGCGTTATTCATCAACTACAAGCTGGCATTTGTTGGATCAATGCTTACGGTAACTCACCTGCTGAAATGCCCGTTGGCGGTTATAAGCAATCGGGTATTGGCCGCGAGAATGGTATTCAAACACTTGATCAATACACGCAAACCAAATCTATTTATGTTGGTATGGCCGACATAGAAAGTCCATTTTAAGGCGCCTAACTATGAGTAATCATTACGACTATATTATTGTTGGCGCAGGCTCGGCGGGTTGTGTTTTAGCAAATCGCTTGTCTGAAGATTCAAGTAACCGTGTTTTGTTACTTGAAACCGGTGGCAGTGATAAAAGCATTTTTATAAAAATGCCAACCGCGTTATCTATCCCAATGAATAGTGACAAATACGCATGGCAGTTTCATACACAACCAGAGCCTCATTTAGATAACCGTGAGATGCATTGTCCACGAGGCAAAGTATTAGGCGGTTCGTCATCTATTAATGGCATGGTGTATGTACGCGGTCACGCTAAAGACTTTGACGAATGGCAACAACACGGTGCTGAGGGTTGGGATTACCAATCATGTTTACCGTATTTTCAAAAAGCAGAAAGCTTTTACCTTGGTGAAAATACTTACCGTGGTGGCAAAGGCCCGCTTGGCGTTAATAACGGCAACGAAATGAAAAACCCGCTTTACCGCACGTTTATAAAAGCAGGTGTACAAGCCGGTTATGCTTCTAGCGATGACTACAACGCGTCGCAGCAAGAGGGTTTTGGCCCAATGCACATGACCGTTAAAGACGGCGTGCGCAGCTCTGCGTCTCGTGAGTATTTAGACCCTGTTAAATCGCGTAGTAATTTAACGATTATTACAGGTGCACTGGCACAACGCGTGATTTTAGATGGTAAAAAAGCCACTGGCATTGAATACAAAGTAAATGGCGATGTTAAAACCGCGCATGCTGCAAAAGACGTTATATTAAGTGCAGGCCCAATCGGCTCTCCACATATTTTACAACTTTCTGGTATTGGTGATACTCAAGCGCTTGAAAAAGCAGGCGTTGAAGTACAGCATCATCTACCAGGTGTTGGTCAAAATTTACAAGATCATCTCGAATTTTACTTTCAATACAAATGTAAGCAGCCAATCACGCTAAATGGCAAATTAGGGCTTATTTCAAAAGGGTTAATTGGCGCGCGCTGGTTATTAACGCGTTCGGGTTTAGGTGCAACGAATCATTTCGAATCGTGTGCGTTTATTCGCTCAAAACCAGGCGTTGAATGGCCAGATATTCAGTATCACTTTTTACCAGCGGCTATGCGTTACGATGGACGAAGTGCATTTGCAGGTCATGGTTTTCAGGTACATGTTGGCCATAACAAACCAAAAAGCCGTGGTAGTGTAATAATTGCTTCAGCGAACCCTGAGCAACCACCAACGATTTTATTTAATTACCTTGAACATCAAGATGATATTGAAGGCTTTAGAGCGTGCGTTCGCTTAACACGCGACATAATCGAGCAAAGTGCCTTTGATGAATACCGCGATGAAGAAATTCAACCAGGTAAACATATTCAAACAGATGAAGAAATAGATGCCTTTGTACGCCAAGCTGTAGAAAGTGCCTACCACCCTTCTTGCTCGTGCAAAATGGGTGAAGATGATATGGCCGTTGTTAACTCAAATACGCAAGTACATGGTATTGAAGGATTACGTGTTGTTGACTCATCTATATTCCCAACCGTTCCTAACGGAAACTTGAATGCACCAACCATTATGGTTGCCGAAAAAGCGGCAGATATAATTTTAGGGAACAAGCCATTACCAAAATCGGATGTGAATGTTGCCATAACGTCAAATTGGCAAGAAACGCAACGTAGTACACAGTTCTAACTTTAGCCATGTGCTTGATTTAGCCTCGTCGGGCTAAATCAATGCATGCCTTGCAGTGGCACACGATGTAAATAGGTTACGTTGTGTTTATGCAAGAACAAAACAATAAAATACGGAGTGCTTATGAATTATTTTTATTCATCTTTGGAGGGTAACAATGACTATTTGGCTTAATGCAGGCATCATTTTTACCTTACTTGCCATTATCACTATTTTAATTAAATGGGGTAATGTTCGCGTAGTAGGTGTAACACCAGTAAGAACCTTCACATTTATAGCAATACTATTTACTTCTGGCCTTGATGTTGGCCTTATTATGTTTCCTTTAACTGAGTTTGCAGGTTATGCAGACATAAAAGCAAGCCCAGAATACGCGTTTGCAAACCCGCTTGCTATAGAATTTGGCTATTGGGGATTCTTGATCTGGGGATTTTACTTTCTTACGTGCTTTTATTTCTGTGTAATAGAACCTAAAGTTAAATTTTTCGAAATTCCTTGGGTTAAATTTATCAATAATGTTGTAATTATTGGTACGTGTGCATTTACCGCTTATTTATTATTGACCAATCTACCTTGGTACTTACCTGAGTTAGGTGATGGCACCAGCGTAGTCACTGAGTTTTACTTTATTGTATTTGCAGCAATATGTTTTGCAGTGTATTCAAGTACCGACATTAAATATGTGCGTATTTTAAGTATTGCTACCACTTGGTTATTCTTAGCACTCATTGGTTTTATGTGGGTTGGCGCATTTGTAGTTGGCGACAGCGAAATGTCTGCATTTACAAATAACTTAGGCTCAATTGGTACTTACTTTGCTAATATCAATCAATTTGTGTTACCGCTAAATGATTACCATGAATTCTATCTATTCTGGTGGTTTGCGTGGAGCATAATGATTGGTCAATTTACATCACGCTTTGTAGGCGGGCTTAAAACCTACCAAGTATTAGGGGCGATGTTAATTTTCCCTTCTATTCCAATCGCAATTTGGTTTAGCGTACTTTATCACTACCACGAAGCAGGTATTCCGACTCAAGGAATCAAAAACTTTGCCATGGTATTTGTAGGTATCGTATTTGTTATTAACTCACTCGATTCGTTAGTGCGTTTATATACGGATAACCTAAACTTTACCGTGAAACGTTTTGGTAAAATGAAATATATACTTGGAAATGTTGTCGCTTTGTCGTTACTTACACTATTGTTTAAATTAGAATTTCTACAAATTCAATGGGTCGGTGCACTCGTTATAGGTTTATTCTTTATCTGCGCTGCATTTATTGGGTACAGTAAATTCAAAACAGTAACAGATATAGACAGTTCACCAAAAGCAAACAAAATAGATTACACAAAAATAGACACAGTACACTAGGGATTAATGATGAATAACAAACTAAAACAACTTGTAGTAGCAGTGCCATTTGCACTTTTATCAACAACTGCAGCAGCTGATTGGTCAACAACAATCACAGCAGCGTCTGACTACACCTTTAATGGTGTAACACAAACAGACAATGATCCAGCGATTCAAGGTAGCTTAGATTATGCTTTTGATAGCGGCGTCTACGCTGGTGTATGGGCTTCAAATGTAGATTTTGGTGATGATACTGATTTCGAGCTTGATGCTTACGTAGGCAAGTACGTGCAACTTAATGAGCAATTTAGTGTTGACTACGGTATTGCTTATTACACTTACCAAGGTAATAACAGTGACGGTAACTACGCTGAGGCTTATACTAAATTTGGTTATGCCAGTGAGTATGGCCAAACAGAACTTAACTTTTGGTACAGCTGGGATTACTTTGGTTACGATACAGGCCATGTAATTTCTATGATTGCGCACACGTTTGAAATAGCGCCAAATCATGCAATACGTGCTAGTTTTGATATTTCAAACTCACTTGATGGCGATAAATTCATGTGGGATGCTGCAAAGCAGAAGAAATCTTACAACCATTATCGCCTAGCTTATCAAACAAGCTATGAAGGATTTAGTATTGAAGTAGCTGCTGAAAACACAAGCTTAGATTACGATTATGCAGATGAGCGTATTGTTTTAGCAATTTCACGCACATTTGATTTGTAACTCAAAAATCACTAAAAAAGCCTCTTTATGAGGCTTTTTTTATGTCGTTTAAATAGTAACCACGCTTAAAATATTCTTAACTGGCTGTATTGAAAAGATATTAAAAACTGAAATGTCTACAATGACAGTAGCAAGAACAACGGGAGTTTAGTGGATTAACATATTAACAGCGATTATTAGGAAGCATAGGAAAGGATTATTAAATGCAGTTAATGGAGCATTTGACTTTCTGAGAGAAAATGCAGCTAGGGCGCACCCCAACCGCGATCAAAAAACAAGAGTATTTCAGTATGAGGTAGAGCCAAATTTTTAAGGCTTTACTTAAAATTTTTCTCAAGTACCTACCTATGAAGTACCTACCTGTGACATCCACGTAGACAAAAAAGAGTAAATTACCCTTGGGCAGCGCATGTTTGGTATTTATGCTGCGTTGTTGCCTGATTAAATGCTTTAAGTTCGGGCTATAAACCATTGTTTAAAGCCCCGAGATGTTTAGCGGTAATTTATGCACCAAAATGCACACACATTATTACAACTGCCACGCGTAACTCACTTTTGTGAAAAATGTACGCTTATCTCGCTCAACACTATTGAGTTTATCGTCTTGATAACCTTTGTCTGAGTAACCTAAATAAAATAATGTTTGTGCGTTAATTTTATACGAGTAAACAAGCTGGCTACCGTAATCCTTATTCGTTCTGCTTACTTGATAAAAATATGCGTCTTTATTTTTATCAATATCTTCAAATTGTAAAATTAACTTGAGCATTGAACGCATATTAAACTTATAATAAAGTCTAAAATCAATTAAGTTAGCAGTAAATACACGCTCATTTTGCGGATTATCTAACTGACTATATTTATGTTTTACGTCAAGCTGCCAATGATCGTTAATATCCCATACCACTTGAGTTTGCGTATTGAGTACATCACCTAGTTGTTCATTTGCGTAATCAATACGACTTGCATACTCAGCGTATAACGAAACCATTAAATCTTTATTGGGTTTAAAAGTGGTGTAAATATAACCAATATTTTGGTTATAGAAACTATTGTTATAATTTTCATAGCGGTGTACGAAGCCAATTTCAAAAGTGGACTGTTTTTGGCCTTTAAAGCTTAAAAAACCTTCATGCTCTTCTTCAAGTAAATCACCATTTTTCGCCCATGTTTTATCCCAGTCCGCTTCATATGACCAGGATGTCAATAAGTCACTTTCATCTCGGTACCATGTCTGTCCGCCACCAAAAACAATTTTTTCGTAGTCAACTTTCTCTTGGTAACCTAAATCAGTTCGGTAATCTTCTCCAATATTTTCATACGATGTAAATAATTTATAATCTCGTTTATCACGAGTGAGTTCTAATGAGTAAGCTTGATCAGATTGCGTTTCTGCTAAACTATAATTTTTAACTAAAAAATTAGAGTTATGCGTATCAGCTGTAGCAACCTGATACATAAACGTGTCTGACTGATTAAACCAATAGCTACCATCTACCGATAAGACTGTATTATGATAATCATCACTCTCTCTGTGAGTACTTGAAATACCAATTGTGCCGTTTTCGCCCATATCAAACTGATACCTTGCTGCGGCAGCATTCGTTTTATCATTTAAAGCTGCAACACTTGAGTTTTGATTACTTGGAAGCAAAATATTACTATTGTCGTCATCCGCTAACATAAGTGCATAGCTATGATCGCCTGTTTTCCCTGTTAACTTTGCACCTATTGTTGGCTCTGCAATCGTACGCGTGTATAAAAGCTCAAATAAGTTGCTTTTAAAATAAGATGCGCCATCTAAAAAGAATGGTCGCTTTTCAGCATAGTAAACTGAGAATGTAGTATTAACATCAAGCTCTAGTGAGTCGGTTTCTACTTGTGAAAAATCAGGGTTAATGGTTGCGTTTATAACGGCATCTTTTGTTAAGCCCCAACGCAGGTCTAAACCCACTTCGGTGTCAATATCGCCATTATTCCAATCACCTGGAACTTTTGATTTAGTATCGTGGCGTAACGTCGTTAATGTGGGTGTAAGTTGAACATTGCTACTTGACTCAATTTCTTTAAATCCGGTTATTTTATCAAACTGGCAAAGGCTGCATTTTACATCGCGATCAAAGCCCATATTTGATAGCTGATATAGCACATCCCTTTGGTAATTTCTCATCACTGAGAAGCCCCATGTTAGCTCTTTTTCATTCTCAGGAAAACGCAGTGCCTTAAAAGGAATACGCATTTCAACAACATAGCCTTCCTCATTAATTTCTCCAGCGCTATCCCAAATAGCATTCCATGAAGTATCAGAGCTCCACCCGTCTGTATCGGTCATGCGGATATCGCCTTGCGCGCCAAGCGGATTGACATGAAACTCGTAGCCCGTGCGCTCATCATTAAATGTGTCAATAACAAGAATGACTACGTCATCTTGCCAAAGCGTATCTCGGTCACGTAAAGATGCACGTATTTGTTCTGGATCAGGATCTTGCGCTATATAAGCAACATACAAGTTAGTACCGTCATCATAAATATAAGCGTCCGTTTTTACTGGCGGCACCCCTTTTTCATTGGGTTCATCTTGGTAAATGAGAGGAATGTGCGTCGCATTTTTCCATTGAGGTTCATCCATAACGCCATCGACTGTAATATTATCGTCAATACGGGCTAGAGAAAAATGCTGCTTATCGGCAAAAGCGTTGGCACTAGTCAACAAGGCTAGCGTTAATAAGAAAAGAGATAGTTGTTTTTTTATAATTATAAAATAGTGCATAAACATCCATTTAAACTGATCTGACTCAATAAGAGCAACTGTTAAGTTGGATTGTAATTTATGCAGGTACATTTGTTAATACCTTGCAAAAATTATAATGCAAAATATTAACTAATTAATAATAAAGGCGTACTATTTTTACCCGTTATGTGTCGAGGAGTTTCAGTTTATCTGCCACCCCATTCCACATATCAGCATCATCAGGGGCGGGTTTTACTTGTGTAATTCGCGGCCATACTAGTGCAAGCTCCGCGTTTAGCTCTGTAAACTCTTTTTGGGATTCAGGTAATTCATCTTCTTGGTATATAGCATCAGCTGAACATTCAGGTACGCACAGACCGCAATCAATACAGTCAATTGGGCTAATAGCTAAAAAATTAGGGCCTTCGAAAAATGCATCTGCTGGGCACACTGATACGCAATCGGTGTACTTACATTTTATACAATTTTCGGTAACTACAAACGCCATACTATTTTAATACCTAAGATTTTAAACAACAGTTGTGGATCATACCCATCCACTCCAAAAATACAATAAATAAGTGCCATATCACCCTATTTTAACGTAAAATGCGCGCCTAATGTTTGCACACCCGTTGTGCCCTGCATCCCCTTATTGTGAGCGGTAAATAAATCCCCGCTATGACACCTAAAAGAGATATAAATGATACGTTTAACCGAAATAAAGCTGCCACTTGATCATGACGAAAATGCAATAGGCCAAGCCATTGTAAATAAACTAAAAATCCAACCAGAACAATTGCACAGCTTTAATGTGTTTAAACGTGGTTATGATGCACGTAAAAAATCAGCTATTTTACTTATTTATACACTCGATATAGAAGTTGATAACGAAGCCGAGCTACTCGCTGTATTTGAAAAAGATCAACATGTAAAAGTAGCGCCAGACACAAACTATAAATTTGTAGCCCAAGCCAGCGAAAATATAACAGAGCGCCCTGTGGTTATTGGTTTTGGTCCGTGTGGTTTATTTGCTGGCTTATTACTTGCTCAAATGGGCTTTAAACCCATTATATTAGAGCGCGGTAAAGAAGTACGCGAGCGCACAAAAGACACATTCGGCTTTTGGCGTAAACGTACACTCAATACAGAATCAAACGTACAATTTGGTGAAGGCGGCGCAGGTACGTTTTCAGACGGTAAGTTATACAGCCAAGTAAAAGATCCAAAACATTACGGCCGTAAAGTCATTACTGAATTTGTAGAAGCAGGCGCCCCCGATGAAATTTTATACGTGAGTAAGCCGCACATTGGTACATTTAAACTTGTCACCATGATTGAAAAAATGCGCGCACGCATTATTGAACTCGGCGGTGAAATTCGCTTTAGCACACGTGTTGACGATATTCATTTAGACGACGGGCAAGTCACAGGTTTAACGCTTTCAAATGGCGAGCAACTAAACACTCGCCATGTTGTATTAGCTGTTGGCCACAGTGCTCGCGACACGTTTGATATGATCCACAAAAAAGGCATTTATGTTGAAGCTAAACCATTTTCAGTTGGTTTTAGAATTGAGCATAAACAGTCAATGATTGATGAATGTCGATTTGGTACAAACGCGGGTAACCCTATTTTAGGCTCTGCCGATTATAAACTTGTTCATCATTGTGATAATGGTCGCACAGTTTATAGTTTTTGCATGTGTCCAGGTGGCACCGTAGTTGCTGCAACGTCTGAAAAAGGTCGCGTTGTTACCAACGGTATGAGCCAATATTCACGAAGTGAGCGTAACGCTAACAGCGCTATTGTGGTAGGTATATCACCAGAGCAAGATTTCCCAGGCAATCCACTTGCTGGTATAGATTTACAACGCAAACTGGAAGAGCAAGCGTATGAGCTTGGTGGTAGTAACTACGATGCACCAGCACAGTTAATTGGTGATTTTTTAAAAGGCAAATCATCTGCAGATTTAGGTGAAGTGCAACCGTCTTATACACCCGGTATTAAATTAACGGATTTAAGTAAAGTACTTCCACAATTTGCTATTGATGCACTTCGCGAAGCAATACCTGCGTTTAATAAACAAATTCGTGGTTTTTCAACTAACGATGGATTATTAACCGGCGTTGAAACACGTACCTCGTCGCCTATTAGCATTAAGCGTGATAAAACATTCCAAAGTATTAATACTAAAGGGCTTTACCCAGCAGGTGAAGGCGCAGGCTACGCTGGCGGTATTTTATCAGCAGGTATTGACGGTATTAAAGCGGCTGAAGCCGTTGCACTCTCTATGCTAGAAAACGTTTAAACTTCTTTTTGTTAACACCATTGGTCAAGTGTTTTATTACTTAATGGTGTTACTATTTTTCGAGAGGTGTTTTCACAAGGCACAAAAAAACCTGAGTAAACTCAGGTTTTTTTTAACTAAACGGCGTTAACTATGACTTTTTAAGTGACAGTTTTTCGCCTTTTAAGCTTTTACGAATACTTGATATACGTGAGCGGTTAACTGCACGAGCTTCACCCGTTGCCTGCCCTGATAATTTATTAGCGCGTGTACGGCGTAAATGCGCTGGTTTTTTACCAATTTTATCAATCAGTACTTCACGGTTACTCACTTCGTAACCTTCTAAATATACACGCTTAATCTTTTGACCAATTAGCGTTTCAATTTCGAACAAGGTGTTTTCTTCTTCACGGCTCACAAATGAGATAGCTTGCCCTTGACGACCTGCACGACCTGTACGGCCAATGCGGTGTACGTAATCTTCTGCAAGCCACGGCAAATCAATGTTAATTACGCGCGGTAAACCGTCAATATCGATACCACGAGCAGCCACTTCTGTAGCCACTAATACGCGCACTTTACCTTCTTTAAATTCACGAAGTGCACGACGACGATTACCTTGAGATTTATCACCGTGACAAACGCCAGCTGGAATACCATCAAGGTTAAGCTCTTTTACAAGCTCGTCAGCTGTTTCTTTCATGTTTACGAATACAAGCACTTGCTGCCAGTTTTTCTTGCCTATTAATTCAGAAAGTAGCTCTTGTTTACGACGTTCTTCAACAGGGTAAACAACATGCTCAACCGTGCTTGCTGTACTGTTAGTTTGATCGACGCGAACTATTTCGGCTTGTTTTAATACTTTAGATGCAAATTGTTTAATTGCTGCTGGGAATGTTGCAGAGAACAGTAAAATCTGGCGCTCTTCTGCACAGCTTTTAATGACATTTTGCATATCTTCAATAAAGCCCATATCAAGCATACGGTCAGCTTCATCAAGAACAAGGTGTTTAACGCTGGCAAGGCTTAAATTACCTAAACGAATATGGTCAAATAAACGACCAGGTGTTGCAACAACAACATCAACACCTTCTTTTAAAGAATTTGCTTGGCCGGCAGTGCTCACACCACCAAATAAGCTCACTACTTTAAGCGATGTATGCTTTGCAAAATCTCTAAAGTTATTTGCAATTTGTTCTGCAAGCTCACGTGTTGGCGCAAGGACTAATGCATGAGGCGCATTCGTAGTACTGAGTTCAGACTCAACTAATTTTTGGATAATAGGTAAAGCAAACGCGGCAGTTTTACCGGTACCAGTTTGTGCACTGGCTAAAACGTCTTTACCTTTACGAACAGCAGGGATTGCTGCGCGCTGAATGGGCGTAAGAGTGTGATAGTTAAGTTCGTCCAACGCCTGGATGATTTCAGGAGCGAAACTAAAAGATTTAAAATTCATGCTGTATAACCTACGGCCACATTATCAAGGGTCGCAAATTATACAGTAAAAACGCGTCAACAGTTAGCTTTAAACTGGATTAAAAGCTAAAAATTAGTTTTGTTGAATCGCAAAGCTATTGATTGAATAACATCTTCGATTTGATACTGTAAAACTGGATTAAAATGAAGCTACGCCCTCATTAAATTTAACAAAATAGACTTTTTCTTAAATTTATCAGAAGTATTATTGCCCTAAAGCTGGCATATCTATAGAATGCAAGCCCCATTCAAGGGACGTTTAAATAAGGATTTAATAATGATAAAAAAATGTTTAACTGCAGCAGTACTAGCAAGCGCATTCATAGTAACCCCAGCTCAAGCTAACGTTAACCCGTGGCAACAATGTGGTATCGGCGCAATGATTTTTCCTGACAACGGCACTGCCGCTGCTATTTCAAATGTTATTTGGGATTTAGGAACAACTGCAGTTTCATCTAACGTTTCATCTGTAGAGAGTTGTAAAGGCGCTAATGTTAAAACAGCACAGTTTATTCAGCAAACATTTCCAATCCTAGAGCAAGAAATTGCACAAGGTGAAGGCGAATACATTTCTGCAATGTTAAACGTTCGTGGTTGTGACAGTGCAGCTCACCCACAAATGATCTCAACTATCCGTAACGATTTTGCTCAAACATCTGTAAACGATGCACAAGCACTTTACACACTTGTTGAAAGCAATATCGCTAGCCAGTTCTCGGCTAACTGCTCTGCGATATAATTTATAAAGGGGCTAATTTAGCCCCTTTACTCTTTTGCCCCAAGCCCGCTGGGTATTTATGAAAGCTTACACGTTTATATTTTTTATTTTCTTTATTACATCATTTAATCTTCAAGCATCAACAAATTTACAGCAGTTAGCCCAGCACCCTACATGGTTAAAACTAGGTCATTACAAAAAGCCAGCGTTCGATAAAAGCTATATTACCAACAAGCCTTTTTTTATATCTATTAACGGCCACAAGAGCCCTTTTGATGAACTTAGGGCGACCGTGCACCGCTTTAATAACGACTTGCAAATACAATGTAAGTACCCTGCTCGATACTCGTGGTTAAAAAAACAAGGGTTAACATTTTCTCAGCCCACAGCTCTATGCCCCGAATTATTCAAATGGCGAGATGAGCAACCTATTCATTCAATAAGCCTTATATTTGCATCAGGCTATATGAGTAATCCAGCGTCACTTTATGGCCATTTGTTGTTAAAACTTAATCGTTCAACAGCCACAAAAAATAAATTACTCGATTACAGTATAAATTATGGTGCTCATGTGCCAGAAAACGAAAACGGCCTTGTGTATATCACTAAAGGGTTATTTGGTGGGTATAAAGCCGGGTTTTCCGATCAATTATTTTATCGCCATCAGCATAACTACGGTGAAATAGAGCTAAGAGACCTGTGGGAATATAAGCTCAATCTTAATAATGACGACACAACATTTATTGCAAATCACTTGTGGGAATTACTCGGCGCACAGTTCGATTATTATTTTGCTGATGAAAACTGCGCTTTTCACATTGCGCAACTAATTGAACTCGTCATTGGAGAGCAATTAACAAATAACAGCTCACCGTGGATGATCCCAACAACTGTTTTTTCAAAATTGCACCAAGCTTCCTATAACAACAATAAATTATTGAAAAAAATACTATTTACGCCATCCCGAAGCACTGTTTTCATTAAGTTCATGGATAATCTCACTGCCAACGAATCAGCTATTGCAGAGAAGATATACAACTCACCTGAGTTTATTAAGCATAATGAATTTTCAACACTAGATGTAAAAAGTAAAAAGCGAATTATTGAAACATTATTTGAACTAGTGCAATTACAACAAATAAAAAAACAAGATGTTGAGCATATCAAAGGCTTAAAAAACACGCTCGTTAAAGCGAGATTAGCGCTCTCTATTGGCAACGAGATGATTGTTTCGTCATATTCTCAACAAGCACCTCACAAAGGTCAAAAACCATCAAGCATCTCTACCTCTTCAACACGTATAAATGAACAAAGCAGCCTGGGGTTAGGCTTTAGACTCAGTTACTTTGACTCGTTAGCTTCAGATGTGGCACGTATTGCGTTTTCTAACTTAGAAATGGTTGATTTAGAAGTGTCTTTGTTAAATTCAAATTTATACGTCGATAAGTTACACCTACTCGATTTAGAATCGTTCACGCCAGCCTATGTAAAATGGCCACAAGAGAATAATTGGTCTTGGAAAGTTAATGCTGGGTTTGAAAGACAAAGTACACTGTGCCAAAGCTGTACAAGCACATTTTTAATGGGGGGACTGGGTAAATCTTTTTTATTTAATGACAATAAAACGCTGGTTTTCACGCTTGCTAACGCTTATGTAGGGAAGCTTGCAGTAACAGAGCCGCTTTACGATTCATCGTTGGCGCTCGGTGCAATAACAACATTGTATTCAGATATTAAATTAAGGGTATCTCACGAGCAATTTATCTTGGGTAATGATGAAAAATCAACAACTCAAGCTGAAATATCAATACCTATAAATCAAAATTTTGATATTCGCATTAGTTATAAACATACAAACTTAACAAGCTGGAAACTTAAACTCAATTACTACTGGCAATAAAAAAGGCCATAAGTAGGCGCATGTAAACACGCATTACTAATGGCCAAAAACTATAATTAAGAAAGAGTTAACACATTAGCTAAATTTAAGCACTGCGCCTTACCACCCACGACATCGCTTTCGCTGAGTTGATTAATTAGCGGCAAACCGATTTTTTGTTGCTCATCGCTAAGCGGTAAATACGGTAATCTAAATACAGGGTTTACAGCCCCTGTCATCATTAATGCGGTATTGATTGCTATTGGGTTTGGCTCGCAGAATAACCAATTCATTAAAGGTTGTAGCGAAGTATTTAACGTATCATTTTTTGTATCCATTAACTCACGGAACAAGCAAGGAATAAGGTTAGATGTAACCGATATAACACCGTGCGCTTTATGAATGTGGCGCGCATCGTGGCTTTCGTCATCGTTACCCGACCAACATGCAATACCCTGTTGCTCATAATGGGCTATACGCTCATTACCACCACATTCTTTAACACCAATAAAATACTCGTGCTTAGCAAGTGGTTCTATTATGTCTGGCGTTAAATCTTGCCCTGTGCGCCCTGCCACGTTGTAAATAAAGGCTGGGCCAATATCAAGTACACGCTTAAAATGCTCCTTTACACCCGCAATAGACGTGCGCCCGTAATACGGATTAATTTGCAATGCCGCATCCATACCGCTAGCAAAACCATATTTAGTTGCTTTAATCGCTTCACGCGTGTTGTTACTACCGGTATTACCCACAATAACCAGTTTGTCACCATACTTGTTTGCACTGTGCGCTATAAGCATTAAATGCTCTTCCCAGTTCATTAACTGGCCTTCGCCGGTTGTGCCACCTACTACAATACCATCAACGTCCGCTGCAATTTGTATTTCAACGAGTTCATCGTATTTTACTAGGTCTATTTCACCATTTGCTAAATATGGCGTTTTAATAGCTGTAATAAGGCTTGCTTGTTTAATTTGCTCTAGGGTGCGCATAAAAATTCATTATTTATAAAACTTGCGCTATTTGTAACATACTTGCCGGTATTTTTGGAGGTGTAAGCCCACATTTAATTATAATATCTCTTGTGTTATTGAGTTTGGTAATACAAAATAAATAGCTGTATATATAAACAGTATTTTATTTTTAACAATACCAGAGGCTTTATGCGTTTATCTGACTACTTAGCAACTCATTTTTATAATACCGATGAACTATGCCAAGCATTAAATATAGATGCAGACATGCTTTTAGCTTGGCAAGAGCGCAGCGTTTTCCCCAAACCAAGCTATTGCATTAAAAGTCAGTTGAGTTGTAGCTCATATTCAGGTTTGTATGAATGCGAAGAGTATGACGATTACTACCCCCGAGGTTGTGTAAATTGGGGGCAAGGCTTACTAAAACAAAAAATAGAGTCATCGAGTCATGCTTTTAATTACTTTGCACAACAATACACCGCCAGCTTAACAAAACTAGCTCAACAAGGGTTCAAGTTTAGCGAAGAATTATTTGGCTGCGAAATAGACGAGCATTTACAACAAGTGTGGCAACAGTTTTTGTGCAGCAAGTACGGCGTACTTACCCAAAACGGACTAATTGACGAAATAGTATCGGTTGATATTGGTAGGCTCGTTGTTGACGATATTACTGAGCTGCGCAGTAAAGCTAGTTTAGATCAGGACGAACGTACTCAGTTACACCCCGCTATGAAGCTTTTAAACCGCGTATTAAGTCATGGGGCCGATCATGAAAAGCAAAGTACATTGCGCACTCGCTATATCGATGCCCTCGTTTTAAAATACGATTTATCTATTAAATAATTATTATTTTACAAGCAATTAGATCTGCTAATTAAATGACCACGTAGTAAATAACTTTACAGGCACTAACTAAATGACACTAAAAGTAAAAATAAGCTTAATTTCTGCTGCACTAACCCTCGTTTCTTTTCATACCGTTGCTAAAGCTAACCATGAAAGCGTGAGTGACAATGTCCTAAAAATGCAGCGCGTGGCACTTGCTGAAAATACAGAAAACAAAGGTTTTGGCCCGCAGTCGCCACGTAATATTGATAACCTTACTGGCGAAAATATCATCGTTTTTTCTCCATCTCCTGCGTCATCACAGATGAACTTATGTAATATCCATTTTCATAAAAATGCAGAGCATGCCGGTGGGGAATTTAGTAAATATGCTGGTAATGGCGACGGAAAAGGGTTTCAAAGTGGTTATTTGTATTCAGGTGCTTTAACTAAAAACGAGAGTAAATCTATAAAAGCACAGATTTGTCCAAGTATTCACGGTGCACTTTCAGTTGGCGATACAATTGAAGTGCATAACGTTCATACATCAGCAATAGTTAAACCTGGCCCTACACTGGGTAGCTGTTTGAGTGATTCGATTAAAAATCCACAACTACGTGTTGAAGCGCAAGTATATGTGTTAGTAAACGATGCTAACGCACTTGATTTTACTGAAATCAGCACGGTGTCATTTGTTAATGGTTACTATCAAGCGATTGCTACACCTATAAATACGGGTGAACCTGTTGTTTATAGCGGTTCAACTACTGGCCCTAGTT
The DNA here is from genome assembly GCF_014905615.1 of Pseudoalteromonas aliena SW19. Taxonomy (NCBI): domain Bacteria; kingdom Pseudomonadati; phylum Pseudomonadota; class Gammaproteobacteria; order Alteromonadales; family Pseudoalteromonadaceae; genus Pseudoalteromonas; species Pseudoalteromonas aliena. The sequence continues at coordinate 605,693 of NZ_AQGU01000029.1, read as the reverse complement.
ATAACGAAGCAGGCTCTCCTTTTCAAGTAACATGGTCAGTTAAACCAAAAGTAGCTAAAGTAGATATAAACAGCATTGGTAAATGGTGTGAAAGTAACACCTTTAACGAAGATCATGCTCATGGCGTGCGTAATCTAGTTACAAACCCAGCATTACTCTCTATCATTAAATAACTTAAGTTAAGTGATAGACAAACAGCCCGCTAGTTAGTGGGCTGTATTATTAATTTTAGAGCAAATATTGCGTTTAATGAGCTAAAAGCGACTAGGCTCAGATTAGAATAAGTATTAACATGAAAGGAATTAATAAATGAAGCTGCCACTAAGTTGCGATGCGTCTTACCATTCACAGTTTATGCCTCGCTCACAAAGTACTGCCATATATGAATGGTTAGCATCACATTGTAATCTTAATGAGCCTGAATTTATGCAAATGCCCAATGGTAGTGAACTAAGTATTTTTCCTTGGCGAATGATTTTTTTAGATCCCAAATTAGAACAATCCCAGCTTTTTCCTTCATATCATGGTCGTCACAGTGCTTGGTTCCCTCTTTTAGGCCAATTACAACAGCAAATAACTGATCTTACGGGTGTCGAATTTAGTGTGGCGGTGTGCCTTTATTACCCAGACGGAGAAGAAAGCTTAAGCTTTCATAGTGATCTACCCGCGTTTGGCCCTACAGATATTATTGCGTCAATAAGTTTAGGTGCAGAGCGCGAATTTTTAATCCGCAGCCAAAGTAACACTCAAGAGCAGCATAGTCTCACGCTAGAAGATGGCTCACTCCTTATCATGGGCCAAGGATTTCAAGATAACTACCAACACGCTCTAGCGAGTGCGCATAAAGCAACCCGTCCAAGATTTAACATCTCATTTAGGCAATTTGCTTGGCCTGTTTAGCCATAAGCACTTACTATTTAACCTGAACTCTGGATAATAAATCTATCTCGGGCCGCGATTAAATCCCTCTAGATTGAAAAATTTCAATCTACAAAGATCAACACGCCCTAAGTATCAATAGATTTGAGCGAGCGTAAAAAGAGCCCTAAGCCACCAAACGCTAAAACTATAATAACAATCAAATCGAACGAGGTCATAGTACGCATACTAAATCGAACACTCGATATTACGCCAAATATTAATGCGCTTAACGAGCCAAAGGATAGTAACCACCCTAAAATATTTTTAGAATTATAAAAAATTAACCCTACTCCAAAAATAAACGGGATCATAACCATGCCGCCTGTAACGCCAAAGCCACCTAAAGCACTAACACTGTAAATACGCGAACTAAGCCCAAAATTAGAGGTCACCGAAATTGCGTTTAGCAGCATATAAAAGCCACCGCACATCATAATTAGACCAATAAAAAAATGCCCAATACCACCAGAGCTTCCACCTGCACCTTTCATTATTACGACCTTTATATTAATAGTTTATTTATACAACTGATTATCAAATAGAGCATATTTTGATGCAGCTTTAACACCTGCTGTATTGTGTATTTAACACTTTTGATACTAATTTACTTTATTAAGTGATCTACTTTGAGGTAAGAAAGTCGTGTCTATAACAAGGCAAAAATTTAGGTTACTTACAGTAACTATATCGACCAAGACCATGATTAAGGTATATGAATTTTTTATGTTCAGGTGCAAAGTAAAATGTTTCATATGAAATACAATTTCCTTTGTAAAAATTAATACGCCAATCTTTTTCATATTGTGTAATCGAACCAAATTCAGCTTCTTTGAAATAGCCCTCATCTGAATGTAAATCTACCATTGAAGATCTTTGCTCAATAAGCAAGTGAGCTAATTGCTCATCAGCAGGTATTACTAAAGGAACTTCACCATTTACATTGCCTTCAAATTTCATTGGTATATTAAACAATATGCCTGCTTCACTACTCTCAAATGAACACAGAGCTAATTCTTTTATGTTGCTCTCGTTACAAGCTATTTCAAGTAACCACTTTTTAGCACCACTACTATCAAAGAAAATAAAATCACCATTGCCATAATCAACCCTTACATCATCAGTATTCACCAATTCAGGAAACCAAAACGATAAATCATTTTTATGAATATAACTTTTCCATGACGTGTTTTCATCCCAAGAGGTATTCATCGATTCTATTGTTTTTCTTTGCTGGACAATCAATTTTTCTAACTTATTTTTCCAGCCTTGGTTACAACACTCATCACCTAAAATGCCTAAACACCATGTGAAAAATTGCTCCCTTCCTTCATCTAATTCACTAGCCAAAAGCTCTAGCTTACTTTTAATAGCCTTAGATCTAAATTCTTTTTGCTCTGCCTCCGTTAAAAAAGTAAATTCAATATAATGCTCTTTCACAACGGCGTAAGAAGGACACGATAAAAACATAAAAAGTATAATAATACGCATTAGTACCGATAAAGTTAACGTTTTATGAAGAAGTGAATAAAGACTTGGTAAACTTGTAATGAGAGTGGACGCCATATTTATTTCATGCTTTGCGCAGTACTTACACCCTGCAGCAAAACGAAACATGAAGCTAAAATCAGTCCTCATCGACATGCTCAATAGACTTACCAAACACTCATAGTAACTTTTAAAGGTAATTGGCTACCATCTTCATTTTCTAAAAGTAGTTGTAGTATCTCTCCAGACTCCTTTCGCATTAATTCTTTTGCTTCACTGGCAGGACAACCCGGAATTTTACATTTTTCGATAGCAATAATTTTCTGTCCGGCTACAATTCCTGCTTTTTCTGCTGGTGAATTAGGCTCTACTTTTTCAATAGTAAATGACGTTATTTTTGGGCTAAAAAAACCATCAGCTCCAACGTTACCTAAAACTCCAAGTTTAACCTCCTCTCCAGCCAAGGCATTTAAAGAAGTAATTGAAATTAAAATAGCTATAAATTTGAACATATGCATAAACACTCCATGTATGTGGTTTAACAAGGCTGTAAAAATAACTGCAACAACCGAATTTAATTAAAAGCAACTGCCTAAAAGAGAGCAGAAATAAATCCTAATCGCTTTTGAAAACATTAAACAATATTTGCAATCCATAAATAAGCTGCTTATGGCATCTGTTGACCTTTTAGGATTAAGATTAGTTCAATCCAAGGACAATTTAAGCGCAAAATGTGTAACCAACCGGGCTCGATAATTGCTTCTGCATTACTAAAAATTGAGTAAAGTTTCGCATATTACTAACATTCATGCATACAGCAAAGAGTAAATCTGCTGAATAGGTAATATCCTTAAAAAATAAAAAGCGATGTAAGTGACATCGCCTATTTAAGTAATTCAGTCAGCTACAATATTAGCCGTATAATGAATACCTGTTAACCAATTGATTTATATACATCAATACTACTATTGGTTAAAAGCCCAGTAATTTGCGCTCCGAAGGCTTTAAAATGAGACTCGTTTTTATGCGCTTCAAAGTGCTCATCAGACGCCCATTGTTCGCTAACTACATAGTCTGTATGTTCATCATCACTTTTTACCGATAATTCATAACGTAAGCACCCTACTTCTTGGCGCGATGACTTTTGTAAGTTTTCAAGTGCTGTAAGCATGACATCTGCATCAATATTTTTGCACGACAGTGCCGCTATAACCGTTAACATGTGTATTCCTTTTTAAAAGTTAAGGTGTAGATAATCTACACCTTAGAATATTTAGTTTAACTTTGCGTTTTTGGTAAGTTTACTGATCCCACTGCGGCGCAAAGTCTGGTGTTGCTTGGCGGTCGCCACAATCTAGAGCATCAATGCGAGCTATATCTTCATCATCTAATTTAACGTGGTCATTAAAGTTATCTTCTAAGTTTTTACGCTTAGTTGATGATGGAATTGTCGTCATGCCATTAGCGTTTACCCATGCTAAAACAACTTGCGCGGGGCTTGCATCGTGCTTTTTAGCAATGTCGATAATGGTTTGATCGTTAAGTACTTTGCCTACTACAAATGGCATATACGCCGTTACGTGTATATCGTGCTGAGCACAGAATGCACGCAATTTAGTATTAGTTAAGTACGGGTGCACCTCAACTTGATTAGTAAATATTTCACGCGAGTCGAGTGTTTGCAGAGCCAAGTTTAAGTTTGCAATGGTGAAGTTTGATACACCAATGTGTTTAGTTAAACCAAGCTGCTTCGCTTTTAGTAATTCAGTAAAGTATTCACTCATTGGCTCGTCGTTAGCAGGCGATGGCCAATGAATTAGCAGTAAGTCGACCGAATCAACTTGTAGCTTTTCAAGTGACTTTTTAACGCTTGGAATAAAGTCGCTTTTATTTAATTTGTTATTCCACACTTTGGTAGTTAAGAATATTTCACTGCGCGGAATATTACTATCTTTTATGGCTTGACCTACTTGCTCTTCGTTGCCATAAATTTGTGCGGTATCAATATGGCGAAAACCAACTTCGAGCGCCATTTTTACTGAGTTGTATGCTGTGTCGCCCTCTAAGCGGAATGTTCCCATACCTAAATCTGGCATTTCAATTACACGTTGTGTCATGGATCTATCCTTATAAAATAATCGGTTAAAAACAAGCTCTTTTAAAGCTTTACGAAATACACCTTTTACTTCTTATTACGACTGTCACTTAAAAATTAATGACCTTACTATTGGTATGAGGTCACTTATTTAAGTTTCAAGGCTTGATAAACTTACGAAAGAACGCCTTTATACTAATCTGCTTATATATGGGGTCTATTTAACGTTAAGAAAATTACGCTAGAACTAGGCAAAAATTTTTGTATCTAGTGTTCTAAATAAAAAATTTTTAACGACGTTATAGTGCAATTTAATTCGTTAAATTGATCAAAGATTTATGCAGTTTGGTATTACTCTGGCTGAATCTCGCGTTGATTTAGTAGCTTATGGGTATGCATAAAGGAGTTCAGCTGCGCATAGACAACGTTATTGTGTATAAGTACGTTGAATTATTGAGGGAGGGTATAAGTAAAAATATTAATCGGACTGTTATTTAGGACGACTATTAAGGGCTATTATTTAGGGTTGTAAAAACACCTAATAATCAATAATTGTGGCTTTTTTAGCTGTTACAAAGCCACGATTAAATTTATACATATGTTAACGTCAGTTTATGCTTTGTTATTAAAAAACAAACCTGAGTGTTTATTATCTGAAGATGATGAAAAAAGTGAATCCATTAAAGTTGAAACATTTTTACGCACAGTTAACTGTATTGACGATAACTCACTCTCAAGTTGCTTTTTCAGTTTGCTTAGCTCTTCTGCAGCTTCCCCTGTAGGTGCATCAGAGTTATTGGTCATTTCTTTAATTTTACCCTGCAAGCCTTTAATTGATTCGATTGCTTTATTCATTTGCACTGCGGCATCGTCGCTCGAATCTTCTGTTTTACTGTTGCTAACCGCCTTTGTCTCTTCAGTAACTGTTGGCGAGTTTGTTGTTTTTTCAGCATTTTGATTTAATAAAGTATCGGCTTTAGCCTCAGCATTTTTATCAGTATCATCCGTTTTTACAGTGTTTTTATTTAAATTACTAAGATTTGAATAGCTGTTGTCATTGTATAACTGTGAAGAAAGAGTTCCAAAGTTCATTTTTGCCTCATGTGTCTAAAAATTGACGACTTTATTTTTATAATTAGAAGCAATTATCATTCCAAACCTATCAGTAATCTGAACTCTAGATAATAACCTT